>CANHGA010000013.1 GCA_947460085.1 Synechococcaceae cyanobacterium | reverse complement strand
GTACCACCACCGAACTGGAGCACGGAGTCGTCGCCAAAGATGGCAACCAGCGCGGGCATGTGCCACACGTGGATACCGCCGGAGGCCACGGCGAACACGCCGCCCATGGAGCCCCAGTCTTGGTCGAAGAAGTTACCGCGGCTGCGATCTTCGGGAACGAAGGATTCGCGCAGTTGGTCGATATAACCCAGGGTCGACTGGCGGTCGCCCTCGAGCTTGCCGACCACGGTGCCGGTGTGCAGTTGGTCACCACCGGAGAGGCGGAGGCACTTGGCGAGCACACGGAAGTGGATGCCGTGCTTGGGATGGCGGTCGATCACAGCGTGCATGGCACGGTGGATGTGCAGCAGCATCCCGTTCTTGCGGCACCACTTGGCAAGACCGGTGTTGGCGGTAAAGCCACCAGTGATGTAGTCGTGCATGATGATCGGCTGACCCAGTTCTTTGGCGAACTCGGCCCGCTCGTACATCTCTTCAGGAGTTGCGGCGGTGCAGTTGAGGTAGTGCCCCTTCTTCTCGCCGGTTTCCTGTTCGGACAGCTTGACGGCTTCGGCAACGAACTCGAAACGGTTCTGCCAGCGCTGGAAAGGCTGGGAGTTGATGTTTTCGTCGTCCTTGGTGAAGTCGAGACCACCGCGGAGGCATTCGTAAACAACCCGGCCGTAGTTCTTACCGCTCAGGCCGAGTTTCGGCTTGATGGTGCAACCCAGCAGAGGACGGCCGTACTTGTTCATCCGGTCGCGCTCAACCACGATGCCGTTCGGGGGACCCATGCAGGTCTTGATGAACGCCATCGGGAAGCGGATGTCTTCCAGACGCAGGTGGCGCAGGGCCTTGAAACCGAACACGTTGCCGACCAAGGAGGTCAGAACGTTGGTGATGGAGCCTTCCTCGAACAGGTCGAGGGGATAGGCGATGAAGGCGTAGAAGGCTTCCTTGTCACCAGGGACGTCTTCGATGCGGTAGCAACGGCCTTTGTAGAAGTCGAGGTCGGTGAGGAGCTCGGACCACACGGTGGACCAGGTGCCGGTAGAGGATTCAGCGGCCACAGCTGCGGCCACTTCTTCGCGGGGAACGCCTTCCTGGCCGGTGCACTTGAAGCACGCCAGCAGGTCGGTATCGAGGGGGACGTAATCAGGAGTCCAATACGTGTCGCGGTACTCCTTGACCCCGGCGTCGTACTTCTTGCTCATGGAGTTTCTCCGGTTGGGTCGGTAAGGGAAATGGGTTGGTTAACGCCGTTGGCGCTGGTCAACTCAGTCCTTCTGACCGGCGTAGTTGCCGTTGTTCAAAGCAGGCTCCACCTCTTTGTGGGGGCGCGCAATGATGTGGGCCGCAACGAGGCCGTCGCCGACGCGCTCGCAGGCGTCAGCGCCAGCGCGAACGGCTGCGTTCACAGCGCCGGTTTCGCCACGCACCATCACGGTGACGTAGCCGCCGCCTACGAATTCACGACCAATCAGGCGCACTTCTGCGGCCTTAGTCATGGCGTCAGCCGCTTCGATCGCGGGGACCAGGCCCCGGGTTTCGATCATGCCGAGGGCGATGCCCATGGTTTCGTTAGCCATTACCTGCTCCTGGAGGAGGGGGTGGAATGTTCGCCAGCAACCTTGCTTCGGCGGTTAGCCCCGCGTCAACCCATTTGGGCCGCCCGGGCCATCACCGTCTGCGCTGCGATTGATAAGGCAGGCTCATCCATTGCACACAAAACGTTGAAGATCCTGCTGGGCCCTGTGGTGGCAGGGCTTTTCAGGGGCCCCGGGAAGGGGACTGCCGGAGCTTTAGAGGGGATTGGCTTCGGCCACAAAGGCCACTCCGCCGTAGTAATCGAGGAGGGGCTGGATGCCTTCCCGCAGTTTGGGAAGAATTTCGGGCTCACAAAACAGGATCACGTGGGCATTGGCTCCCAGACCGCTGAAGTCCATGGCATCGGAGACCACGCCATGGGGCCCCTTCCCCGTGACGTGCTTCATCACCGAATAGCCCGGGGCACCGGAGGCCTCGATCGCCTTAATCACCTTGTCCAGCTCCCGCTCGCTGAGGATCAGATCAACACGTTTCATCGAATCAGCTGGCAGCAGGGATAAGTTTGTTGACCAGCGCCATGTAGGCCGGAATGCCCACAATGATGTTGAAGGGGAAGGTCACCCCAAGCGCTGTGGAGATGTAGAGGCTGGGATTGGCCTCTGGCACGGTCATGCGCATGGCTGCGGGCACGGCGATGTACGACGCGCTGGCGCAGAGCACCACGAACAACAGGGCGTTGCCATGGTCCAGGCCAAGGCCTTTGGCAATCAGGACCCCAAGGAAGGCATTCAGCAACGGCATCAGCACCGCGAAGCCAATCAGAAATGGGCCGGCTTTGCGCAGGTCGGAGAGGCGCTGGGCCGCCACGATGCCCATGTCCAGAAGGAAAAAGCTCAGAGCTCCATAAAAGAGCTTGTCGGTGAACGGCAGCATCTTCTCGACGCCATGGGGGCTGTTGGAGGCCACCAAGACGCCAATGATCAAGCTGCCCATCAGCAGAAACACCGAGCTGTTCAAGAAGGCTTCATGCAGCACGGCACCCCAACGCATGCCCTTGGCGTCAGGGCGCTTTTGGGGGGCGGCCAACTTCACCAGCAGCAGACCCACAATGATCGCGGGGGACTCCATCAGGGCCAAGGCAGCCACCATGAAGCCATCGAAGCTGATTTTTTGGCTTTCGAGGAAGCTCTGGGCCGTAATGAAGGTGACCGCACTGATCGAGCCATAGGTGGCGGCGATGGCGGCGGCGTTGAAGTTGTCGAGCTTCGTTTTGAGGGTGAAGAAGCTGTAGATCGGAACAACCAGCGACATCAACACCGCCGCCAAAATCGTGGGCAGCACCTGGCCTCCCAAACCGCTGTGGGCCAGTTCAAGGCCGCCTCGAAAGCCAATGGCCAGAAGCAAATAAAGGGAAAAGAGCTTGGGGAGTGGGGCGGGTATCTCGAGGTCGGATCCCACCAGAACTGCCACCACCCCCAAGAAGAAAAACAGAACCGGCGGGCTAAGCAGGTTCTGAAGAACCAGGCTGGTGTCCATCGTGGCCCGGTAAGGGAAAAGTCGGCGAACCCTAAGCCGTTTGGGCGGCCCCAGGAGGAAGTTCTGATCAATCGCGACAGGCACCGGTGGAACAAGACACCGATGGTTCAAGGCACCTGCAATTCAGCCCATTGGTCACAATGGCCCGATCGAGCTAGGTACCCCGTGCAAAGACCTGTGTTGGTGATTGCCAGTGGCAACCCCCACAAGGTGGCCGAGATCGGGGCCATGCTCGATGCGGTGGATCTGGACTTGCGCCAGCAGCCCAAGGGGCTGGAGATTGATGAAACCGGCAGCACCTACATGGCCAATGCCTGCCTCAAAGCCGAGGCCGTGGCCCAGCTCACGGGTCATTGGGCCCTGGCCGACGATTCGGGCCTGGAGGTGGACGCCCTGGCCGGGGCCCCGGGGGTGTTCTCAGCCCGCTACGCCCCCACGGACCACGAACGGATTCACCGGCTGCTCCATGAGCTCGGCACCACGCCCTACCGCAGTGCCAGCTTCAACAGCGCCATGGCCCTAGCCGATCCCTCCGGCCTGGTGGTGTTGCAAGCCCAAGGCATCTGCAGAGGCGAGATCCTGCACCGGGCCGAAGGCTCCGGTGGGGGCTACGACCCCATTTTCTGGGTGCGGGAAGCGGGCATGACCTACGGAGCCATGCCCCAGCACCTCAAACTCAAACTGGGCAGCCGGGGCAAGGCAGCCAGGCAAATGGCCCCGGGATTGAAGGCTGCTCTTGGCTTGGCCTGAAGTCAGCGAGCTGATTGGTTGATGTTGTGAATCGCCCGCATGGCGGCGGCGGCGGCTTCTTCCACATCGCCTTCCTTACCCGCCAGGGTGAGTCGACCAAAGGCACCCACCGCCTTGACATCGACAACGGTGATGTTCGATGCCTTCTCGGCCTCATTGGCGGCGATCAGCACGTAGCCAGCCGGTTCCGTTTCCAGGATGAACATGCTCATCCCGGCTTGAATCATCGAGCCCCGCCGGTTCTGGCGGTTGATCAACACCGCATGGTCGGGGGTGATGGCCCGAATGATTTCCGTCCAACTCACCTCACAGCGGCTGCGCTGCTCAATCCTGTTGCCGATGGCCTCGAGCACCACGTCGCCCGAATGGAGCACGTTGCTCTGGTCGCGGTGATACAGGGCAAGGGAGCCAAAGGCCCGCTCCACAATCATTTGGCCCAGTCGCACCGTGCTTGCCTTCAGGGCAATGTCGGTGACCCGATGCACGGCCATGCCAGGAGACACCTCGAGCCAGAGGCAGGCATCGCCGGGGATCGGTAGGAACCCCTGGGACACGGTGCCCATGTAGGCCGCCAGCTGGGGCTGGAGCGAGTCCAGAAAGACGTAGGTGCGCAGCTCAATCGACTGCACATGGCTGGATTGGCGGGCCAGCCGGGAACCCTCGCTATCGGTGGTGATGACGCAACTCGCACCGGAGCTATCGCCACCCAGGCTGTTGCCACCGGAACCGCTACCAGCAATCGACAACGTGCCCGTAATGGCAGGCCCGTTGCCCCTAGAGCGCGATGGTGGCAGGGAACGGGAGGCCATGAAGGATGGCAAGGAGCCTCAGGCGGGCCCGGGGGATAACGCTCCCCGCGCGGGCCTGAGTTGGCGGGATCTTACCGCCCGCCTTTCGAGGACTTGCCGTCAAGGCCTGAGCCGGTAGCGTCCGCCCAACGTTGATGGGACGTTCATGGCCACCAAGCGCACCACGGGCACCTCCAGCTCGAGCTCCAATTCCGCCACCGAAACGGAGCCGATGCCAGCCCAAAACCCTGGTTCTGGGATGCCGGAATGGATGGCCCAAGCCACCGCGGAGGGCCTAAAGCCGGAACAGGCCCTGGCCTTCATTGGCCTGGGCTTGATGCAAAAGATGGCGACCTCTGGCCAGGAGAGGCCCTGGATGTGGAGTGAATCGGAAGACGGCGGCCAGGCCGATCTGAGCGCCCTGCGCCAGCGGCTCGAGCTCACCCAACTCGCCATCCACACCGGGGCCCCCTTGACCACAGCTGAGGTGACCCAATTGATGGGAGCCCGTCCAGGAACGGCCGTGGTCGTGCGGGGTGGGCTCACCGCCCGTCGCCTCAGCCGCAATGTCTGGACATTGAGCCGCACCAACGACGATCAAGATCGGGGCTTTGGCTCTGGTTTTGGCGGCGACGGATTCCGCCGTCGCCTTTGAGATCCAACCTGGTTGGGGCCAATTCGGCTTTAAGCGAAGCCCACCAGGCGCATGGAGCAATCCCAGACTCCTTGGGCGGTTTCGGGGTTGCTTGCCTTGTCAGAGAGTTCCTGGCTGAATTGCCGGCCGCCCTGTTTTTGGCGGTTGCCCCAGCTCCAATGCACCCCTGAGGTATCGAAGCCTTCGTCGGCCACCACCTGGGCCACCCGTTCACCGGCGAGGGCCTGGCTCACGTAGCCGCCGGTCACATTCTTTTGGAACCAGGGAAAGATCTTCTGAAATGCCCTCGGTGTGTTGCGAAACAAGGGGGAATCGGCCACGCAACCGGGGTACAGGGAACTGAACACAATTCCCGTCGTGGTGTGGCAGCGGCGATGCAGCTCCTGGGTGGTGATCATGTTGCAGAGCTTGCTGTCCTTGTAGGCCTTGCCAGGCTTAAAGGCCTTGGAATTGGCCATCGCTATCGGTGCCTTGAAACCGGCCTTAAACCCGGAAAGATCTCCGAGATCCGCCGGCGCAGGGATGGGGATCTTGCCCCCCAGCTCTTTGGAATTGGCCGTGACCGTACCCAAGATCACCACCCGCTTTGACGGATGCTGGGAGCGTTGGATGTCGGCCAGCAACATCTGAATCAACAGAAAGTGGCCCAAGTGATTGGTGGCCATCGAGATCTCGTAACCCTGGGGAGACCACTCGGGCTGCTTCAACCGGGGTTTGTAGACAGCCGCATTGCAGACCAGGGCGTCGAGGGGCATGGCCAACGAGCCCACCAGGGTTTCGACACCTGTGCGCACACTGTCCAGATCGCCCAGGTCCATGCGGAGATGGTGCAACTTGGCCGAAGGAATCCCTAGGGATTCCGCCGCCTGGGCCGCCCGGATGGGATCCCGGTTGGCCGTCACCACCGTCCAGCCACGGTCGGAAATGGCCTTGGCGGCGTTGAGGCCTACACCGGACGTGGTGCCTGTAATCAGAACGGTTCCGGCGCTGTTGGCTTCGGCCATGGATGGACGCTGGTGGGCAATTGGCGCCCCAACTTACGGGGTATGGCCCGCTAGTGCTGGGGCTGGGGCTGCCAAACAACCCTCAATCGATTCGGCGCAATCCACTGGTTTTGTTCACGAATCAAGCCCTGTTCACCACCAACGGCAAACAGCTGGTCAAACCGATCGCGCGCCTTGGTGAGCTTGCCGGTTTCCAGATCCAGCACGGCTTTGAGCTCCCCTTGGCGCTCCATCCGTTCTTGATACGCCACGGCCAAACGCATCAAACTGACCCCGGTCACCACAACCAGGCTGAGTTTGAGGGTGAGACCGAGCACACTGCAAACCAGCTTCTGGCTCTCAGAGGAAAGGCTGAGAAGCTGGCCATCGGAGCCGAACACAGCGTGCCGGGGGGGCACGATTGTGGGCTGGAAAGGGGCAGGTGCCTGGGCCCTAGGAGCTGATCGCCGGGAGGCCTGGGGCACGCAGACTAGGAACGGACATTTGCAAGGCTTCTAGCGGACATTGCCCCCCACGCCAAGGGAGAGGGGCGCAATGTCTTCAGGCAAAGGCAGGGGACTTACCCCCATCCATCACGCCTTATAGAGGCTGAAGCAGAGGCGAACGGCCAAAACACCGGCGTGGGCGGCCACCACCAGGGCAATCAGCACTTCGGCTTGGCTGAGGGAGGAAACCATGGGGCTGCGGTAGGAAGCAACGTCATTCCATTGTTCGTCCTTTGGGGGCTACGGTCCAGGCTCCCGCGCCCTGCTGTCACAGCTCTTGATGGCCGACGTCCCCATGCCCGCAGCTGCTGGTCCTTTGCTGGTTGGATCCAGTGCCATTCGGCAACTCGATCTGGCCCCCCTCGATCCCTGGGCATCCCTCGAGCCAGCCAGCTTGGTGAAAGGCGGAGCCGAGCTAACCCTCCAATTCGACTGGCCCCGGGAGGCGGAAGATCCCCGCGAACTGTCGGAAATCCCCGAGATCCGCCTGTGGTCCCTGCGGGCAGACGCTGCCTACCCTTGGCTGCCCTTGGTGTTGGAACGCTCGAGCGGCCAACTCACCCGCCATGTGGCGATGCTGCTGCCCCATAGCTTTAGCCGAACCGAAGGGATTCGCTTCGCTGGTGAATCCCTGGAGCTCTGGATCACCCACCGACTCTTCGTCCTGGATGGTTGGGCCCAGGGTCATGGGTTGAGCTGCCGCCAAAGATTGGGGCAAATGGCTGCGGTGCTGGGCTTTGAGCTCGACGCCAACTTCTGGGACCACGCCTGAGCTGGAGCCTCCAACCTGGATTCAGCCCAGGGCGGTGGGCCCATGCAGCACCTGGAGGAGCAGGCCCAAGGCCCGCCGGCCACTGTCGAGGGCCAGTGCCAAGGTGATGGCCCGCAGCATCCACACCAGCCAATGCTCGGGAACGCGATTCAGGCGGGAGGCCGACCAATGGGCTGCCACGGCGGCACTGCATCCCAAGGTGAGCCCCATCGGCAGCAGGGCCCGACCATCCTGCAAAAACGTGACGGTGGCCGCTGAGGCTGCGGTAAGCACGCCGAGCATGCTCAGCCGGATGGCGAGGCGCACCGGTAACCCCAGGAGCCGCACCATCAAGGGGACCATGACCAAACCACCGCCAACCCCCAGTAATCCGCCAAGCATGCCGGCCGCAGATCCCACCCCCACCAGGCCGGCCAAGGGCATAGGGGTGCTGGAATCAAGGGCCTCGACCGGCTTGGGGCGAATCGTGATCGCCAAAGCCCCGTACATCACGGCTTGAAGGCTGAGCAATTGCCAGCCGGCCAAGCCGAAGCCCAAATGGCTAAACACCAGGGCCCCAAAGCCCGCTCCTAGGCCAATGGCCAACCCGGCCCGCCAGGGGATGGAGCGGGACTGCACATGGGCCAGCGTGCCCCCAAGCCCGGTGGGCACAATCGCCAAGGTGCTGGTGGCCAGGGCATGGTGGGGGTCCAGGCCCACCAGAAGCAGCAAGGGGGAGAAGACCAGGCCGCCGCCGATGCCCAGGACCCCGGAAAGCAAGCCCGTCAGAAGCCCCAGGGGCACAAGCGACAGCAAGCTCCACGTCATCGGGGCAATCTGGGGCAATGGCTGAAACCACAGCATCTCCCACCCAGGAACCGCGCTGGGTGGCCACCACCGAGCTGGATGGGGCTTGGCAGATGGCCATCGATAGCTGGCTGCTCGACCAGGGCCGGCCGGCCTTTCGCCTCTATCGCTGGCGGCGCCCCACCCTGTCGCTGGGGTTTCACCAGCGCCATCTCGAACCCCATTGGCCCGATTTGGTGAACCAGGGGGTGATCGATCTGGTGCGGCGGCCCAGTGGGGGTCGCGCCGTTTTGCATGCCGGAGAGCTCACCTATGCCCTCGTGTGGCCCACTCCCCCTCCCTCGCGGCGGGAGGCCTACCGGCTCAGCTGCCTTTGGCTGCAGCAGGCCTTTGAAACCCTGGGCCTACCGCTGGTCTTTGGCGATCAAGCAGCCAACCTGCAGCAGAGCAACTGCTTTGCCCTCAGCACAGCCGCCGACTTGGTGCATCCGGGAGGGGGCAAGCGGATCGGCAGTGCCCAACTCTGGCGCCGGGGCCAGCTGTTGCAGCACGGCTCAATCCTGCTCGATCCACCAACGGCCCTTTGGCGGCAGGTTTTTGGCCAGGAACCACCCCCCATGCCTGAGCTGCCAGCGGGCCCAGCCCAATTGGAGCAGTGCCTTCTTGATGCTGCAGGTGTAGCCCTGCCTGAGGCCCTGCGGGGGGAGCTGATGGACAAGAGCCCCCTCCAGGCCCACGAACTGGGGCAGATTGCTGGCCGCATCCCAGACCATCAGCTGGCATCGGTCCCAGCAACCTCGCCCGTGGCCACCATCGTGCGCACGACCTGGGGCAAGCCCAGACCCAGGGGGTAGGTGTTCTGCCGCCGAGCCATCTCCATCAAGGGCGTTGGCAGCTTCAGGCCCAACTTCGCCAAAACCACGGCTCCGAGCTCGGGGCGCTCCAAGGTGCCGCAGGGCAGACCGGCGGCACTAAGCACTAGGAGCCGGGTCGCCTTGCTCTCTTCGAGTTGCTGGACGGCCTGCCACAGGGGGGCGTTCTCAGAAATCGAGGCCAAGCTGGACAAGGGCATGAGATGGTCACCGATGCGATCGGTGTCCCAGCGCTGGACGGGGAGTTGTTGCAGGGGTTCATCGTCGATGACCCCCTTCCAGCGGCCTTGGTCACAGACCAACAACCAATCACCCTGGCTGAGTTCCTTCGCCTCGCCGATGCGCAACTGGCTGAGTTGGCGCAGGGAATCTTTGGCATCGAGCACCCGGAAGCGGCGGCCAGCGGCCTCCCGCACCCGCAACTCCTTGAGGATGGTTTGCAGGGTGAGCAATTGGTATTGGTTGCGAGCGGCCCCAAGCCCAAACCAGCCCAGCAAAATCAACCAGGCCCCACTGAGACCGGCACCGCGAAACAACAGGAGGGTGCCCAGCCCCATGGCGAGGAGGGCCAGAACCCGGCCGCAGGCATTGGCCACTTCAATGCCACGGCGCTGGCTGCCACTTACTTGCCAGACCAGGGCTTTAACAATCAGGCCGCCATCGAGGGGCAAACCTGGCAACAAATTGAACAATCCCAACACCAGGTTCAGGCTGCCCAGCTGGGCCACCATGTCGCCAAGCACCGGAGCGATGTGGGCGGCATTGTGGACGTTGGCCATCAAGGCCAAGCCGAGCACCAGGCTCACCGCCGGGCCAGCCGCCGCCACCATCAAAGCTCCCATGGCCGTGCTGCATTCCCGCTCAACGCTGGCCACACCACCCAAGAGAAACAGGGTGATGCTGCGCACCTTCACCCCCTGGGCCATGGCCACAAAGGAATGGCCCAGCTCATGCAGCAGCACGGAGACAAACAACAACAGCGCCGTGGCAAAACCCAGGCCCCACTGCCAAACCACGGGAACTGCAAGCTTGGTGTTGAGGCCGTAGTGCTGGGCAAACGCACTGGTGGCCAGCAACACGATCACGAACCAGCTGGGATGGACCTTGAGGGGAATCCCGCCAATCTTGAGGATTTGCCAACCGTCATTCACGCGTGATCTGCCCCAAAAGCCCAGGCCTTCGCCCAGACAACAAATCCAATCCTAGAAAGGGTTCGCCCCAGCTTCGCTTGCCTACCGGTGGCCCATAGCCAACCCCTGCTGAAGATTTGCGGCTTTACCCAAGCAGACCAGGCTGCCGCCGTCGCCGCCATGGGCGTGGACGCCCTTGGGGTGATTGGAGTGGCAGGCTCGCCCCGGTTCGTGCCGGTGGAGCAGCGCAAGGCGATATTTCAGGCGGCCATCTCCGCATCGCCCCCCTGTGCCGGCGTGCTGGTGGTCGCCGACCCCACCGATGGAGAGCTGGCGGACCTGGATCCCCGCTGGGGCCACCAGGTGGTGCAACTCCATGGCGGGGAGAGTCCCGAACGCTGCCATGACCTTCGCCAGCGCCTCGGCTGTGGGATCTGGAAAGCCCTACGGATTCGTGGCCCAGTTGACCTGGCGGCGGCGGCCAGCTATGGGGGGGCCGTGGATGCCCTGCTCCTGGATGCCTGGGTGCCCGACCAACTCGGGGGGACGGGGCACCGCATCCCGATCGAGTGGCTGGAGGGGTGGCACTGCCCCCTGCCCTGGTGGCTAGCGGGGGGGATCCGCGCCGATCGGGTGGGAGCTGTGCTGGCAAGGCTGAGCCCCCATGGACTCGACGCCTCCAGTGGGGTTGAACGTGCTCCAGGCGACAAAGATCTGGGGCTCGTGGCCCAATTGGTCGCAGCCGTTCGCTCAAGCAGCGAGGATCAGGGACTGTGAGCTGAATGGAGCACCGACTTGATGGCCATCCTGCGTCGTTTCCAACCCCTTGCCCTAGGCCTTGCGGCAGCCCTCAGTACCGCTGCAATCACTACCTCAGCAATCACGACTGGAGCCATCACAGCCGCCAGCGCCCAGGACCTGGTGGGCTGCCAACTGGTGGATGGATTGTTGTCCTGCGTGCCCGGGGTGAGCCCCGATCCCCAGGCCCAGATCAAAGCCTTGCGCTCCCAAATCGCAACCGACATCCAACTGGAAGGAACGGTGCAACAGCAGATCAATGGGCTGCAACAGATGGTGCTTGCGGGCCAGGCCAGCGAAGGCCAATTGCTGCAGGCCACCCTTTCGGCCGATGTGCTCGCCTCCCTGCCGCCAAGCGCCTTCCACTGGTACAAACTTCAGCCCGGATCCCAGCAATGGATCCTGATCCAAGGCGCCTCAGGATCCAGCTATCTGATCAAAGCCAACGATGTGTCCAGCCAGGTGATGCTGGTGGTGGCCCAGCCCACAGCAGCGGGCAGCCAGAGACAGGCCACCCCTGCGGTGGGACCGATTCAACCGGCCAGCCGCTAGTAGAGGCTTTCCTGCTGCTTTACCAATTCGAAGAATTCCGCCTTCAGGCTGGGGTCGTGGCGGAAGTCACCGCGGACAACGGAATTCACCATGGTGGTTTGGGGTTCCTTAACCCCACGCCACTTCATGCAGTAGTGCTGGGCTTTCACCAGAATGGCCAGACCCTGGGGCTCGCAAAGCCGCTCGATTTCATCGGCCAGGATCATCACGGCCTCTTCCTGGATGTGGGGACGGGAGAAAACCCAGTCGGCCACGCGCGAAAACTTGGACAGGCCAATCACCCGATCCCCGGGCTTGATGCCAATCCAGCAATTGCCCAGGATTGGCACGAGGTGGTGGGAGCAAGCTGAGCGAACCGAAATCGGTCCAACCGTGTAGATCTCATCCAGCTTTTTGACGTTCGGGAAGCTGGCGATCTTGGGTTGTTGGTGATAGCGGCCCTTGAACACTTCGTGCAGATACATCCGAGCCACCCGCTCGGCGGTTTCCTCGGTGTTGTGGTCGTTGTCGATATCGATCACCAAGCTGCGCAGCAGCTCCCGAACCTTGCCGGCCACCTCGATTTCCAACTGCTCCATCTCGCCGGGGGCGAGATGGTCAGAAATGTTGTCGTTAGCCAGATAGGCAGCCCCGGCGGCATCCAGCCGTTCACGGATTCGCAAGCTCACCGGGGAAGGACCGGCTTCAGGCGCGGTGGCGCGGGAGGGAAGGCTGGAAGGCAGGGTCGATGTCATAGGAAAGCTCAGAGAGCACCGGCGGCCGGCATGAGGGTGAGGTCTTCGACCACCTGGTTGGCGGGCTGTTGGGCCAAAACCAGCAGGGCATCAGCCACTTGACCCACATCAAGCATGGCACGCCGATCGAAGTCGCTGTGGACCGTTTCGGTATCCCAGAGAGGTGTATTTACCGCACCCAGGGTGAGGGTCGAGACCCGAATCCCATGGGCCCGCTCTTCGACAGCCAGATGGCGGCTGAAACACGCCTTGGCCGCCTTGGTCGTGGCGTAGGCACCCCAGTCGGGGAAGGTCTTGTGGGCGGCATGGCTACTGACATTGATGATCAGCCCTTCGCCTGCAGCCCTAAACAGGGGGAGCACCGCTTGGCAGACCTGGAAGACCGCCGTCACGTTGAGTTGCAGCAGCCATTGCCACTGGTCGAGGGGCATCTCGGCCAGGGCTCCGGTGTAGGCCGCACCGGCGTTGTTGATCAGAACCGAGGGGACCAGGCCGCGACCCAGCAACTCTGCAAGGCCCGGGGCAATGGCAGCGGGATCAGCCAGATCAATGCCTGCGATCTCCACCCGCCGATCCCCTTGCCGCAGGGTGGAAGCCAGGGCTTCCAATTCGGCACCGGGCTTTCCCTCCGCCGTCGGACGTGAGAGCAGCAGCAGGTCGAAGCCAGCGGCGGCGAAGGCTTTGGCAGCGGCCGCCCCAATACCGCGGGACGCGCCCGTAATCAAAACAGCAGCCAAGGCTTCAGAGCTGAAATCGAGGCGACCCTAGGCGCTGCGCGAAGGATCAGGGGTGCCGCTCTCCAGGAAGCGGCCCATGCGGCGGAACTTGGCGTAGCGCTGCTCCAGCAGCTCTGCTTCGCCCAATTGCTGGAGTTCGCCCAGGTGCTCGAGCAGGGCTGCTTTGAGGGTTTCGGCGGCCTGCAGGGGTGCCCAGTGATTCCCGCCGGAGGGTTCGGGCAACACCTGGTCAACGATGCCCAGCTTGAGCAGATCGGGGCCGGTGATTTTGAGGGCCTCGGCGGCAACCGGTGCCTTGCCCGCATCCCGCCACAGGATCGAGGCACAGGCCTCGGGACTCGCCACGGTGTAGACGCTGTGTTCAAACATCAGGAGACGGTCGGCCACGCCAATCCCCAGGGCGCCCCCGGAACCGCCTTCGCCGATCACCGTGGCCAGCACGGGCACCCGCAGGCGGAACATCTCGCGCAGGTTGAAAGCGATCGCTTCACCTTGGCCCTGCTCTTCCGCCAGCACACCGGCATAGGCACCAGGGGTATCGATAAAGCTGAGGATCGGCAGGCCGAAGCGATCGGCGTGATCCATTAAGCGCATGGCCTTGCGGTAGCCCCCTGGCGATGCCATGCCGAAATTACGGGCCACGTTTTCCTTGGTGTCGCGACCCTTTTGATGGCCCAGCAGCACCACCCCCTGGTCACCGATGCGGCCAACCCCACCAACCAGGGCCTGGTCGTCGCTGCCGCGACGGTCGCCGTGGAGCTCCACCCATTCATCACTGATCACCTGGATGTAGTCCAGGGTGCTCGGGCGCTGGGGATGGCGCGCCACCTGAATCTTTTGGGACGGACTCAGGGATTCAAAAATTTCAGTACGCCTGCGGGTGGCCAGGGTTTCCAGCTGGAGCAGCTGCTGGCTCACATCCACCTCGGAATCGCGGGCGAGCTGGCGGATCTGCTCGATCTGCTGCTCGAGCTCAACAATCGGCTTTTCAAACTCGAGCAGGGCGCGACGGGCCATGGCGATCGACGGGGCAGGGGGTGGAGCAGGGTGTGGGGGGTGGGCCGGGAGCCGGGCTTAGGCCGAAGCCATGGCAGCTGTCAGGCCGAGGGCCTGGAATCCATGCCGAAGCGAGGCCGAACCAATCAGATCCATCTTCTCGAGACTGATGTTGTTGCGTCCCCAGCTGAAGTTCGTGTGGATGCCTTCAAATTCCAACAGGATCGCTTCAGCAAAGCAAGCAAACATCTGGCGCTGGGGTTTCTCCATTTCAGCCACCTCCATCATTTGCCAGCCGATATCGCTGCCAAATTCAACGATGCCCCCCTTCAACACGTGGATGCCTTCACCGCTGGCCTTGCTGTTGAGGTTCTTGGGGTAACCCCCATCAATCATCAAGCAGGGCGAGCGTAGGTTCGCCGCATCAATCGTGAGGGTTTGGGGCAGGCTGGCCACCCAAACAACCACATCGGCTTGGGGCAGGGCTTCATCAAGGCTGAGGATCCGCCCGCCCCCGAGTTCGGCTTGCAGGTCAACCAGCGGTTGTTGCTGCCTGGCCACCAGCAGGAGCTCCTTCACCCCCGTGCGCTGGCTCAACCAGCGGCAAACCGCACTGCCGATGTCACCGGTGGCGCCAACGACGGCCACGGTGGCCTGGCTCAGGTCAATCCCCAGGGCGGGAGCGTTGGTTTCCACCTGCCTGCAAATCACCCAAGCGGTATGGGTGTTGCCCGTGGTGAAGCGCTGCCAATCCAGGGTGGTAGCGCGGATTTGTTGCTCCTTGAGCAGGTTGAAATTTTCAAAAATGATCGAAGTGAACCCACCCAAGGCCGTGATGTCGATGCCCGATTTCTGGGCCAGCTCCATGGCATTGAGCACCTTGCGCCGGGCCGTTTTGAAACGGCTCAACATCTCCGGAACAAAGCAGGAATCGATGTAGGCCCCCTCAATCGTTTGCCCCGTGGGGCTTGTGAGCGCGATGCGCTCGACAAGCACGGGCGGGGCACTGCACCACATGTCGAGGTCGCCTTCGGCGTACTCAGGAAAGCCCAGGGAAAGGGCCTTGCTGCGAGCCTCCTCAAAACTGGTGGAGTGACCAATTAGGCCAAACATGGGATCACCCCAACGATGTCGCGGACGCTACATCGTCCAGGGGTGAGACGGACCTGAAAGGCCCTCAAACCAAAGCGGCCGCAGCCATTTTGGCTATTTCCCGGGTGGTGAAGCCGATCTCGGTGAGCGCCTCCTGGTAGGCGATCAAGAAGTCTTCAATCAGGTCTTCCTTGTCCATGTGCAGCACGGCGGCATCGCCAGCCACCTGGTCGAGCATCTTGCGCACCAGGGGAAGGTTGTCGCGGTTGGCCTGCTCCAGCTCGCCACGGCTGGTCTCCAGGTTGGCCTTCAGCCACTCCTGGCCGTAGTTGAGGTGGGTGTACTCATCCTTCACCACACCCTCGGTGATCTTGCGGGCGAAGGGATCGGCCACAGGGATATAGATGTGATAAGCCGCGATGGCAAACGCCTCAATCAACAGCGCCTGGATCAGCAGGCAGGTCACCACCTTGCCTTCGGCTAGGGCCGTTTGGAAGTTGCCATGCAGAGGAGAGAAGAACTCCTTGGCAAAGGGCATATCGGCGGTGACACCGAGATTGTTGGCGCAGGCCGTAAAGCCTTTCATGTGCTTGAGCTCCATCCGAGCCAAGCGGGTGAGCTCCTCTGCTTGGTCGGGAAGCAGGGTGCCGATCGAGAGGTAATTGTCGTGGGCTTCCTGCTCGCCTTCGATCACGATGGCGTTGATACGGCTATAGGCGTCTTTGTAGGTCTCGGTACTGAAATCGGGCAGCGCATCCCCACCAATTGACTCGGTGTGGGGAGCAGCGGGAGAGGCAAGGGTCGCCATGACGTCCGCACAAGGTGAACAAGTCATTCGACTGTAACCACCTTCAGCCTGGCCCCGATCGGGCCGCCCGGGGCCAGTCACTGGCTAGCAGGGATTGGAAGCGCTGGCACCAGCCCTCCAGCAGGCAGGCCCACAGCTCGGCCCCCAGGGCTGCACTCGCCCCAGCACTGTCCCCAATGACCCCGGTGCTGCTCAGATCGCGGGTTAACCAGGCGGTGGGGGCCGCCCCTTCCAGGCTCCAGCCCTCGGGGGGGGATCCGCCCTGGTGGCCATCGCAGGGGCGTTCCGGGCCCACCAGTTCGGGGGCCAGATGCAACATCAAGCTCGTTTCCGCCAAGGCTGCATGGAGCCCTTGGCTGCGCTCGGGCTCAGGGATCAGGTCGCTGAGTCCGTCCGGGCCGCTCCAGAGGAAGCAAGGCAACACGGCCAAGCTGGGGACGGTGCTGCGCAAGTGGCGGGCAGCGGTTTGGAGCAAGGCGATTTGGCCGCCATGGCCGTTAAACAAAACGAGTCGCTGGAAGCCGGCGCCAGCCAACTGCTGACCAACCGCCACAACCTGGGAGATGAGCTGGTCCGGCGCCAGGGTGAGGGTGCCGGCAAAACCGTGGTGCTCGGGTGAAAAGCCGAGATTTTGCAGAGGGAGCCGCCGGATCGGCAGCTCCTGGGGCAGCCGCTCAAGGACCGCATCCACCAGCCGGTCGGCAAACAATCCATCGGTGCCCAGCGGCAAATGGGGACCGTGCTGCTCCACCGCCCCAAAGGGCCACACCACAGTGCTTCCCCCTTGGATCGCAGCCTGTTCAACCTTGGGCCAAGACATCTCGGCGAGGCGATGCTGACGCGCCATGACCTTTAGAACTGATCCCTACAGTGTGGGGCTCCCAGAGCATTGTGGAAATGGCCGGAACCGGCAACCAGCAGCCTGCCCCCTCAGCTCGGCCCGTTCCCCCAGGGGCGCCGCGTCCGCTGCCGGCTACGGCACCGCGGAAGCCGCCCCAGGTGCTGATGATCAAAAAAGATGAGCCCCTACCGGCCGCAACCGAGCCCGCCGCGGCCCTGCAGGCCCCAGGATCTGCGCCAGCTCCTGCCCCCGCCCCTATTGCCGCCCCCAGTCGTCCGGCCCCTGGCAGCAGCCCCAAGCGGAGCGACGAGGAGCTCTTCGACATGGGGGGCCTGGAGGGTCTCACCATGGCCGATTTGCTGGGTCCCGATTCCGGTCGCCAACGCCAGGGCAGAGGCCAAGGCGCTCCCCAAGCAACGGCTGCCACCCCCGCTGCTGCCGCTGCTGCTGCAACTGCTGTTGCCGCTGCTGCTGCAACTGCTGTTGCGATCTACAATGACCTGACCACTCTCGCTTCTGCATTGCTTGCGTTTACACCACAACCTGTCATTAACGTCACACTTTTT
>CANHGA010000012.1 GCA_947460085.1 Synechococcaceae cyanobacterium | reverse complement strand
CCGCAATCTTACATTGATAAAAATCCTTCCAGTGTCTTGGTTTCAAGAGTGCTTTCTGATGTGGATTTGGTTAAGGGCGGGATTGTCGATGGATTCGTTTCGGTCATCAAAGATGGCATCACCTTGGTGGCCCTGGTCTCGGTTGCTTTTTATCAGGATTGGCTGCTGTCTTTAATAGCTTTTATTCTCTTCCCCTTCGCTATCTACCCTGTCATTAAGTCCTCGAAAAAGGTGAGGCGAACGTCGAAGCAGGGCCAGTCAAGCCTGGCCCGCTTGGCTACCTACCTGCAGGAGTCGATCGTGGGTTCCAGGGTGGTCAAAATTTTTGGGATGCAGGCCTATGAGCTGCGTCGCTTTGAGTCTGAAAATAAGTCGGTTCGAGATAGCGCCCTCAAGACGACTCGGGCCAAGTTGGCTAACCAGCCCTTGATGGAATTGCTGGGGGCGGTCGGGTTTAGTGCCGTCTTGTTGTATGGCGGAGAAAGCGTGATTGCGGGAGCCCGGACGACCGGCAGCTTGTTTGCCTTTTTGACCTCCCTCTATCTTTGTTATGCTCCTTTTAAAAGTATAGCTAGGTCGAACACATCCTGGCAGCAGGGAGCTTCTGCTGCTGAAGACCTTTATGCAATTCTGGATGTGCCCCCAGACCCTGCTGAGGCCCCTGTTCCTCAAAGCATGGCCAACTTCTCTGGCGCCCTGATTGCGAAGGGAGTCTGTTTTAGCTATGGCGATGAGATCGTTATTAATCAGCTCAATCTTGAGATTCCCAAGGGTCGCACCGTGGCCCTGGTGGGATCAAGTGGTGGAGGCAAGAGCACCATCATCGATCTTTTCTGCCGCCTCTACGAACCCACATCAGGTGCCATTACCCTTGATGGAATTGATCTTCGCGATCTCTCTCTCGATGGGTTGCGCAAACTGATCTCTGTTGTTGATCAAAATACCTTTCTCTTTAACGACACCGTCGCCAACAATATTGCCTATGGCCATACCGATTCCAGCCCTGAACGTATTGAGGCTGCAGCCCGTGCAGCGAATGCCCACGATTTCATCGTGCAGCTGCCCGATGGCTACAACACCCTGATTGGTGAAAATGGAACGATGCTGTCCGGGGGGCAAAGACAGCGGGTGGCCATTGCCAGGGCCCTGATCAAAAACGCCCCGATCCTGTTCTTGGATGAGGCCACGTCGGCCCTGGATTCGGCATCCGAAAAGGTGGTTCAGGAGGCCCTGGATCGCCTCATGGCCAATCGCACCACCCTGGTGGTGGCCCATCGCCTGTCCACGGTGGTGAATGCCGATTGCATCTGTGTGATTGCTGGTGGCCAGGTGGTGGAATCCGGCACCCACGCCGCACTTTTGGGCCACGGAGGCGTTTATTCACGCCTATTTTCGACTCAATTCGCCAGCGCCTAGGCAGGCTCTTTTGTATGTCACCTGCGATTGTGTCAACGCTTTCGGATCTGCCATCACCGCAAGGCACCTACGACCGTGACGACTGGGCTGGAGCCTTTCGCAATGTGGAGGTGGAGCTCGAGAACGAGCCCCTGGTTGCCGCCCGTGGAGAGATTCCCCCTGAGTTGAGTGGCTGCCTCTATCGCAATGGCCCCGGGCGGCTGGAGCGCGCTGGCCGCTTGGTGCACCATCCCTTCGATGGCGACGGCATGATCTGCTCCCTGCGCTTTTCTGAAGGTGGTGCCCTGTTTACCAATCGCTTTGTGCGCACCGAGGGCTGGCTGGCGGAGGAGGCCGCAGACCAGGTGTTGTATCGCGGTGTGTTCGGCACCCAGAAGCCCGGTGGCCCTTTGGCCAATGCCTTTGATCTGCGGCTCAAGAACATCGCCAATACCCATGTGGTGCGCCTTGGCGATGACCTGCTGGCCCTTTGGGAGGCCAGTTCGCCCCACGCCCTCGATCCAGTCACCCTCGAGACCCGGGGCCTGACCTTGCTGGATGGGGTGCTCAAGCCAGGCGAAGCCTTCAGCGCCCACCCTCGTTTTGATCCCGGCCACCACGGCGAACCCCGCATGGTCACCTTTGGGGTGAAGACAGGCCCGCGCAGCACCTTGCGGTTGATGGAGTTCGCCACCGAGGGCCCCAGGGCCGGTCAATTGGTGGCAGATCGGAGCGACAGCTTCAAGGGCTTTGCTTTCTTGCATGACTTCGCGATCACGCCCAATTGGGCGGTGTTCCTTCAAAACGCAGTCGATTTCAACCCCTTGCCGTTTGTCTTGGGGCAAAAGGGTGCGGCCCAATGTTTGAGTTCCAAGGCTGGTGGCCAGGCCCAGTTCTGGTTGGTGCCGAGGGATGGTGGCGCGTTTGCAGGCCAGCAGCCCCGGTTGATTGATGCTCCCGAAGGGTTTGTCTTCCACCACCTCAATGCCTATGAGGAGGGCGATCAGCTGGTGGTGGAGAGCATTTTCTACGCCGACTTTCCTTCCGTTGGTCCCGATGTGGATTTCCGTTCGATTGATTTCGAGCTCATCCCCGAAGGCCTGCTGGAGCGTTGTCGGATTGATCTCACCACCGGCAACCTCAGCTGTGAGCGTCTCAGTGAGCGCTGCTGTGAATTCGCCATGGTCAATCCCACCAGGCAAGGCCTGCCTGCCCGTTATGGCTGGATGGCGGTGGCCGAACGGGATCAGGGCAATGACCCCCTGCAAGCCATCAAAAAGCTCGACCTGCAGACCGGAGAGCGGCGGGTGTGGAGCGCGGCCCCGCGAGGCTTCGTGAGTGAGCCGATCATGGTCCCCCGGCCTGGCGCCACCAGCGAAGACGAGGGTTGGGTGCTGACCGTGATCTGGAACGGCGCCCGCAATGGCAGCGACTTGGTGATCCTCAACGCCTCAACCATGGCTGAGCAGGCGGTGATTGAGTTGCCGGTGGCCATGCCCTACGGGCTCCATGGCAGCTGGGCTGCTGCTTAAGCCAAGAGGGCTCGAAGTTGGGGCTGAAGCAGCGCAAAGGCCCGCCCGCGGTGGCCAATGCGGCCTTTGAGCTCCTTGGCCATTTCCGCAAAGGTTTGGCCCGCTTCGGGCACGTAAAACACCGGGTCATAGCCAAAGCCCCCTTCTCCCCTGGGGCCGGTGAGGATTTCCCCAGGGCAGTGCCCCTCCACCTCCAGCTGGATCGCCCCACTGGGATCAGCCATCGCCAGGGCTGCCACGAACTGGGCGCGGCGGTTCCCCTGGCCTGGTTCTGGATCGATGGAGGTGTGGGCGGCGGCCAGTTCCGCGAGCAATCGCGCGATCCGGGCCTGATCGCTCTCGGCGTAGCGGGCCGAGTGCACCCCAGGGGCGCCGCCAAGGGCATCGACGCAGAGTCCTGAGTCGTCGGCCAGGGCCCAGTGGCCCGTGGCCTTGGCCACGGCAGTCGCTTTCAGCCGGGCGTTTTCCGCAAACGTGCTGCCGGTTTCGTCCACCTCGAGGCCCGGGGGCTGGGGGCGGATCTCCAGATCCAGAGCGGCTAGCAAATGGCTGAATTCGCGCACCTTGCCGGCATTGCCGCTGGCGATGACGAGCACCTTGGCTTGATCCATCACGTCTTTGGACAGCGTGTTCAATCGGGAGTTCAGACCGCTTCGGCGAGCTGCTTGGCCCAGGTCAGCACCTCGGCCACGCGGGTTTGGGTTGGGGCTTCGCAGTAGAGCCGCAGGAGCGGTTCAGTGCCAGAAAACCGCAACATCAACCAATGGCTTGCGCCGAGCCGCAGCTTGACGCCGTCGGTAGTGACCACCTCCTGCACCGCCGCTCCTGCCACCTCGGTGGGGGGGGCCTCGGCGAGCCGCTGTTCGAGGCGCCTGCGCGTGGCCATATCCGGCAGGCGCAGATCCAGGCGGTCGTAGGCGGCAGCCCCGCCACACTGGGCTTGGAGGGCATCGATGCGTTCGCCTAGGGGCTTGCCCCCTTCCACGAGGGCCTCAATCAGCAGCAGGGCTGCAAACAGGGCATCGCGCTCGGGCAGGTGCATGCCAAAGCCCACCCCACCGGATTCCTCACCGCCCACCAGCACCTCGCTGCTGAGCATTTCACTGGCGATGTACTTGAACCCCACGGGCATTTCCAGCACCGTGCGGCCCTGGGCTTCGGCCACGAGCTGCATCAGATCGGAGCCGCTCACGGTCTTGATCACGGTGCCGGGTAATCCCTTGGCCCTGGCCAAGTGGTCGATGAACAGGGGCATCAGCAGCTGGGTGCTGCAGAAGCGGCCGCGCTCATCAACGGCGGCAATGCGATCACCATCGCCATCAAAGACGATGCCAACCGCGGGCTTGCCAGCAGCGGTGGAGGCCTGAACCTCCCCAATCAGCTGCTGCAGATAGGCCGCCAGTGGTTCGGGGGGATGGCCGCCAAACAGGGGGTCGCGGTTGGAACGAATTTCACGCACATGGCCGCTAGCAAGCGCCCCTGGCAGCAGGCCAGCCATTCCCCCTGCGGCGGAGCCGTGCATCGGATCGACGACCACGTGCAGGCCCATCGATTCGAGCCCGCTACTCAGGGCCTGGGTATCGAGTTTCGCTTGCAGGCCGGCCAGGTAGGTGCCCATCGCATCAAAGCGCTCGGTGGCCCCTGGGATGGGCACGGTGATGCCTCCGGCGGCGAGCCGGGTTTCCACCCGCTTGGTGAAGTCACCCTCCACCGAGCCCCCAAACGGACCTTTGATTTTCAATCCCAGCCATTCCGGCGGGTTGTGACTGGCCGTGATCACCAGGGCCCCCAAGGCTTGGCGCTCCACCACGGCCCAGCTGCAGGCGGGCGTGGGCACGGGGGTTTCGCAGAGCAGGGGAACGAGCTCACAACCGCGTACCGCCGCGCAGATGGCTTCAGCCAACTCCGGAGCCAGGAAGCGGCGGTCGTAGCCAATCACCACCTCGCGGCTGGCCATGCCCTGGGGGCAGGAGTGGGCCAACTCCTGGGCCGCCGCCGCCGCCACGGGCAGGAGGCGCTCCACGGTGATATCCACGCCGAGCACCCCCCGCCAGCCATCGGTGCCGAAGGCAATCGGGCTGGCCTCCAGGGCTAGCGGGGCAGACGCCATTGATGGGGGAAGCCGGATCCTCCAATTCTGCGCTCTAAACACGCCTTTGGGGCCTTAGCGTCGGGGAATTCCAGGCCGATCCTTGGGCGCGCCTCCCCTCACCGACCGGTTGCTCCGCAGCTGGGTGCGCTGCCGGCGTCGGGCCTGGCTTGATCAATTTGGTGACCAGCAAGCCCGTCAGTGGAATGCCCATCGCGCCCTGGCACTCCACGACCAATTGCGCAGCTTTCAAACCTTGCTGCCGCAAAAACCGCAGCACGGTGAGGCGGGCTGCGCCGCCGGAGCCCCTGGGGTGATGGGTCTGCGGCTCAGGGGGTCAGGCCCAGGAGGGGCTGAGTTGCAAGCGCACCCGGCCCTGCTGGAGCGGGTTGGGGGCGTCAGCCGTTGGGGAGATTTCGCCTACCGGCCGGTGCTGGCCCGCCAGGGGCGCCGGGTCACCCGCGAGCACCGCCTCCAATTGGCCCTCTGGGGGCGCCTCCTGGCCGATCACCAACAGGCGGAGGTGCCCCAGGGTTTGGTGGTGGCCGGGGATGGCCGGGGTTTTCAGCGGGAAGCCCTCGCCCTTGGCGCTGGCCTGCAGCACCAGCTCGAGGAGACTCTGGTGCGGCTCCAGGGCGACTTGCAGCGCACCAGTCCGCCGGCGCTGGTGAGTGATCGCAAGAAATGCACCCTCTGCAGCTGGCGAGGGCTGTGTGATCAGGCGGCAGCCGCTGAGGGCCATCTCAGCGAGGTCAGTGGCATCGGCGGCAAGCGCCGTGAACTCTTGCTGGAGTTGGGGATTGGCACCCTCGATGGCTTGGCGGCCACCGACCCCGAGCAGTTGGCCACCCAGCTGGAGGTGCATGGCGAGCAGCACCGGGAGATTGCGGCCCAGTTGGTGGCCCAAGCCCGGGTGCAACAGCAAGGCAAGCCCGAACGGCTCGATCCAGGCCTGGCGCTCAGCGAACTCGATAGCGCCCCTGGGCTACTCCTCTACGACATCGAATCGGACCCCGATGCCCGGGATGATTTCCTGCACGGCTTTGTCGTGGTGAAGCGCTTAGCGGATGGCAGTTGGCCAGCCGATCTGGGCGAGGGCCGTTACCAACCGCTGTTGGCCCTGTTCGAGCACGGGGAGCCCCTGCTGTGGCAGCGGTTGCGGCGTTGGCTGGATCACTATCCGCTCTGGCCGGTGTTGCACTACGGCGAAACCGAATCGATCGCGCTGGTGCGTCTGGCCCGGCGCCAGGGGGCAACCGACGCCGATATCGATCTGCTCCGATCCCGTTTGGTTGATGTCCACGCCCGTTTGAAGCGCGCTTGGCGGCTTCCCGTGAGTAGCTATGGCCTCAAGGCGGTGGCGAGTTGGTTGGGGTTTGCCTGGGGCCAAAAGGGGGTGGATGGAGCCCGCTGCTTGCTCTGGTGGCGCCAATGGCGCCATTGGCGCCACGAGCCCGGCCCCCGAGGCCGCGCCAGTCGCTATCACCTGGATCGGATCTTTCGCTACAACCGCGATGACAACCTGGCCACCTGGAGGGTGGCCCATTGGCTATGGCTTCAAGACAGCAACAGGGTGGCTGGTCGGGGGCCATCGCCGGCCTGAAGCAACGGCTGTTCCAAGGCTTGCTTGCGGACCAGGGCCAGGCCAATCCAGGTCCCATCCTCGAGCTCCAGGCTGGAGCTGATGACTCCGGCCCTGCTGGTGCCGTCTCCGGTGGCATCCGGGGCATAGAGGGTGGTGCCGGGGTTGAGGGCGGCTGGCGGTTCACCAGCCTGTTCACCAGGCTGGGGCGTGCAACTCCACCGCCGCAGCTGCTGTTTGACGCCGTCGTAGGTGGAAAGTTTGGCCAGGGTTTCCTGGCCCACATAGCAACCCTTGTTGAGGCTCACCCGCTCGGCCAGCCCCAGCTCAAACGGGTTGGTGTCGTCAGAGAGCTCGCCGGGGGCCGCAGGGATGGCCTGTTGAACCCGCCAGCGTTCGTGGTCGGCGTCTGACAACAGGGCCCGCTCCGCCAACCAGGCCGGAGCTTCGCTGCCCTGACGCAGCAGAATTTGGTGGCCGAGCAACCAACCAGCACCAGCTTCAAGGGCCTGCCAGGCGCCCGTTGGGCCTGCGGGGAGTTCGGCTGTTCCGGGCCCCACAGGAGTCATCAGGCTCGCCGTTTCCAGGGCGCCCAGGTGAACCTGGTCGGCGGGGAACAGCACCCGATCGAGGCTTTGGCGCACCCCGGCAGCGGCTTCCGGCGGGATGCCATGGATCACCAGCCAGGCGCCCGGCTTTGTGTTGCCCGCGCTTGAGTCGGTTGGAGCGCTCTGGGATGGATCCAGCAGGACCTCCACCAGGGCCCGCATCCGGGCCGTGGGACTGATGCTGCAGCTCGGGATCCAGGCTCCAGCAGGGGCTGTTTCGATGGCGGCACTGGTTTGGCCATGCAAAAAGCGGCGCGTGTCAGCGCCTTCAAGCCGCAGAAGGCTGACGGCTTGCTCGATGCGGCTGGCTTGGGCCGGCTGCCAATCCCAGGGGGTTGTCATTGGCCCGTAGAGCTGGCGGCGATCTCATCCAGCAAAAACAGGCTGTGCAGCTCCAGGCCCGCCGCGGTCATGGCTTCGAGGCCGCCTTCCTGGCGATCCACAATGGTTACTACCCGGTCCACCTGATAGCCGGCCTCGCGCAGCTGGTTGACCGCCTTGAGGGACGAGCCCCCAGTGGTGACCACGTCTTCGAGCACGGTGATGCGGCTCCCTGGCTCTGGCAAGGGGCCCTCCAGCCAGGCTCCGGTGCCATGGCCTTTGGCTTCCTTTCGCACAATCAAGGCGTCGAGGTTGCGGCCATCGAGGGCGGCTCGCATGGCCACGGCGCTCACCAGGGGATCGGCTCCCAGGGTGAGTCCGGCGACCGCGACTGCAGTGTCTTCCACCTGCTCCAGCATCAGGGCTCCGAGCAGGGCCAGCCCCTCGCCGCTCAAACTCACCGGCTTGCAATTGACATAGTGATCGCTGGTGCGGCCGGAGGCCAGGGTGAAGTGCCCGTGCCGGTAGGCCTTTTGGGCCAGCAAGGGCAGCAACATGTCTCGCATTTCGGCGGGGGTAGTGGGTAGGGACACCGGAGAGACCACTGGTGCGGGAGCGACTTGGTGCCTAGTTTGCGTGTAGCTCGGTCCGATCGATGGCGCAGGCTCTTCGGCTGTTCATGCTGCTCATGGCGGCCCCGTCCCTCGCTGGTCCTGTGCTGGCGGGCCCGGTGGTCTGCACGACCACCATCGAAGCGCCCCAGGCGCAGCAGGTGAAGCGGGATTCTCTGCGCCCCGTTGAAGTCACCCGCTGTGGTGGCGTTCAGACCACGCCCCAACTGGTGGAGCAGCGCTTTTATTCCTACAGCGCGCCCTTTGCCCGTGGCGTCGACATCACCCATCAAATCACCGATCTTTTGGGGATTTCCATGGGCGGTGGTGATGGCACAAAGGTGATGGGCTTCGGGTTCCCCGACCAGACCATCGTTTGGGATGGCACAGCCCTAGACAACACCTATCAGGTCTTACTTGAGAAGCAGGGCGGGCTGATTCCCTGGCGTACTGGTGATGTGGGCAATGGGTTTTCCAGCAGCTTGGGTTCTGCGGCCTCATCTGGTGCACCGGCGGCCTCCTTTCGTGCACCGGTGCGAGGCCTGTGGTAGACACGGGAAATCCAGGGGGTCTAGCAATCTGGTGAATGCAGCGAACTCATAATTCGCCTTAGGCGAGTTCGATCCTCGCGACCCCCACTTTGGTCTTTCTGTGATCACTCTTCTGGCCCTGGCCGTGCTTTTGGCCCTTTTGGCCTTCTTTGCGGCAGGGGAATTCGCCCTGATTCGCCTCAGGCCCAGCCGGGTCAGGCAGCTGGAGGAGGCCGGTGAGCCGGGGGCCCATGCCGTGGCCAAGCTTCAGTTCCGGCTTCGGCGGGTGCTGGTCGCAACCCAGTTGGGAGCGGCCTTGGCCCTGGTGGCGCTTGGTTGGGCCGGCCGTGGGGTCGCTGAACAGCTGGTGATTGCTTTGAAGACTTCCGCTTTTAGTGCGGTGGTGCCCCAGGGGGCTGTCGATGGGGTGGTGTTCCTGGCGGTGGTGCTGTTGGCCACCCTGTTTGGCGGGCTGGTGCCGAAAGCCTGGGTGTTGCATCGCCCGGAGGCCTCTGCCCTGCGGTTGGCCCCGTTGCTGGATTCGGTCAGCCGCACCCTGGCCCCCTTGCTCTCCCTGATTGAACGGGTGAATGGCCTGCTGCTGCGGCTGTTGGGCCTGCCCCGCAATTGGGATGAATTGGTGCCGGTGTTATCGGCGGGCGAATTGGAAACGCTGATTGAAACCGGCAGTGTCACAGGCTTGATGCCCGATGAGCGCAACATCCTGGAAGGGGTGTTTTCGTTGCGCGACACCCTGGTGCGGGAGGTCATGGTCCCCCGCTCTGGGATGGTCACCTTGCCTGTTGAAGTGACCTTCGCGGCCATGATGCGGGAAGTCCACGAGACGGCCCACGCCCGCTTTCCGGTGATTGGCAGTTCCCTCGATGACGTGCGGGGGGTGCTCGATTTGCGTCGCCTGGCTGATCCGATTGCCCGCGGGGAACTGCAAGCCGACACCCCGTTAGCTCCCTATATCTTTCCTGTGGCCCTGGTGCAGGAGAGCACCCCATTGGCCAATTTGCTGCCCCTGATTCGCAGCGGTCAGCCGTTGCTTGTGGTGGTGGATGAGCACGGTGGCACCGAGGGGCTGGTCACCGTGGCCGACCTCACCAGTGAAATTGTTGGCGAGGATGACAACCCCCTTGAGGCGGCAGCCGACCTCCAGCAGTTGCGGGAATCGTTCTGGTCGGTGGCGGGTGATTTGGAGATCTTTGAGCTAAATCGCCAGTTGGGATTGCAGCTGCCCGAAGCCGATGGCCACCACACCCTGGCGGGCTTTTTGTTGGAGCGTCTGCAGCACATCCCGGCCCCGGGAGAGGGCCTGCGCTGGAAGGGCTATCAATACCGGGTGGTGGCGATGGATGGGCCCCGGATCGCGCGCGTTGAGATCGAGCGTGTCGAACTCGACCGGCGGCGGACCGAGGCGCCGGATGGGCCTGCTGGCCCTTGAACGCCCCTTGATCGTCGATAATGAAAGGGTTCTTAGTGCCTTGGCCATGAACCCTGTGCGTGTGGGTGTCATTGGCATTGGCAACATGGGTTGGCACCACGCCAGGGTCCTGAGTCTCATCAAGGATGCCGAGCTCGTTGGGGTTGCAGACCCTGACCAGGCCCGCGGCACCCTGGCGACCGAGCAATTTGGCTGCCGGTGGTTCGCCTCCTACGAGGCCATGCTCCCTGAGGTCGATGCGGTTTGTATCGCTGTTCCGACCCTGCTGCACCACCGGGTCGGCCTGGCCTGCCTGGAGGCGGGCGTGGATGTGCTCATCGAAAAGCCGATTGCGGCCAGCCAAGAGGAGGCCGCTGATTTGATCCGCGCCGCTGAAGCTGCCGGCCGGCTGTTGCAGGTGGGCCATATCGAGCGGTTTAACCCAGCTTTCCGGGAGCTGGTCAAGGTCACCGCCAACGAAGAGGTGGTGGTGCTTGAGGCCCGTCGCCACAGTCCCAATCCTGATCGCGCCAATGACGTCTCAGTGGTGCTGGATTTGATGATTCACGACATCGATTTGGTGCTGGAGTTGGCTGGCGCTCCGGTGGTGCGCCTCGCCGCCGCCGGCGGCCGCAGTGCGGACGGTCCGATTGATTACGTCAATGCAACCCTGGGCTTTGCCAATGGGGTGGTGGCCAGCCTCACGGCCAGCAAGATGGCCCATCGCAAGATCCGCAGCCTCAGTGCCCATTGCCGCGGCAGCCTGGTCGAAACCGATTTCCTCAACCGAACGCTCCACATTCATCGGCGCGCCCATGTGTCGGTCAGCGCCGACCATGGCGAGCTGGTCTACCGCTCCGATGGGGTGATCGAGGAGGTGAGCACCACTTCGATTGAACCCCTCTATGCCGAGCTGGAGCATTTTTTGCAGTGTGTCCGCGGCGCTGAAAAACCCGCGGTGGGCGGCTTGCAAGCCTCCCGGGCCCTGTTGCTGGCCGATTTGATCGAGCAGTGCGTGGAGCAGCCCAGCTTGAGCATGAGCCTGGAGGCCCCGATTTAGGGATTGACGGCTTACCTCTTAGGCAGAAGCCTCGCTTGATGCAGCCTCGATTGACGGAGTCGTCAGTTGCTTGAGGGCTTCAAGTTGCCAGCGGCGGCACGCCGCTGGCGAAGCACGATAGAACCCATCCCAGGCTTCGGCCTTGTGCTGGCCATAGAGCTCGGCAGCAATGTCGGGGTTCTGGATCTGCCAGCCCACCCGGACGGCGTGGCCAATCACCACGTCGAGGGCTAGGTCGTCATCGAAGCGCACGCTGGGGTTGGCTCCGAAAAATGCCATCAAGGTGACCAGGGTTTCGGTGCAGAGCTGGCGGTATTCGGAGGCCTCGATTTTGCTGAGCAGGTGTTCCACTAGCGCCGCAAAATTGCGCTCCCCAGGGGTTTTTTCACTCAGCAATGGGGCGCTTTCGAGCCGGTTGCGTTTCTCGAGTTTGTCGCCAATCACCAGGCCGCGGCAGTGATGCAGGAGATCCCAGATGCCCGGGTAGAAATCCCGGGGTACCCGGCCGAGGGCCCCGAGCCGCATGCGGTGCTGCAGCCAACAGCCCCCTTTGGGTAACTCCTCGAGGGGGTCGGGCACCTGCCACCGCACCCTGCCGCGTAGATGCAGTTGTTCCTTGCGCTGCAGGGAGGCCCTGGCGTGCTCCACATCGGCCAGCACGGCCCGCAGCCGCCGGCGAATGGCATGGGGGGGCTGGCTGCAGAGGGCTTCAAAGGCATCGATGGGAGAGAGATCGGCCTCGGCGGCCAGCTCACTCGTGAGCAGGAGCAGCAGTTGACCCAGCTGCAGGGTGAGGCTGCCACTGAAGAGGGCGGGTTCATGGCGTGCCAGGCCATCAAGGGCCAGGAGCAGCTCCTGCTGCAGCATCCACTCCCTGCCGTCTTCCCCGCTGAACTGGCGGATCATGGCCGCAATGGCGTCACTGCCCTGGGGGGTGCTGATCAGGGAGTCGTTGGTGTAGTTCCTGCCCACCACCACCTGCTTCTGGCGCACCAACAGGTCGGTCAGGGCGTCTTCCAATTGGGGGTGGACCATTTGCATGGAGCCCGCCACCCGCCGCACCACATCCCAATTGGCTTCGGCTAACGCCCGGCGGTAGACCTCCTCCAGCAGCTCCTGGAGCCTGACGGCTTGGCTGGCATGGGGGCCGTGGAGCTGGGCTTCAACCCCCAAGCGCCGCACCAGTTGTTCCAGCAGTTCGCTTTGCTCGTCCAGCGAGGTGCTCCGCCAGAGGCGATCGGCTAAATCGCCAATGCTGATCTCCTGGCGCTCGATCGCCAGCGCCTCTTCGGCAGAGAGGGGTGGTTGGCTCGTGCTGGCGCGCAGGGGCGTTGATGGCGCCATTGGGGTTACCGGTGGGGCGCTTGCCTGGGCTGGCAGGTCAATCCAGCAGGCCTGATCCTTCAGCTCCGCCAAGCTGGCCACCTGCACCGCCACCCCCTCGAGCTGGCCTGTGGTGAGCTGGTGGCCCAACTGCACAAAGGCGTCGGGGTTGGCCTTGAAGGCCCCTTCGGCGATTGGAATGAGCAGCAGCGGTGCCCCCCCACCGCGCCAATGGCGTTGCAGCAGCTTCAGCTCCGCCCCCACGGCATCGATCAATTGCACCGGGTCATCAGCCAAGTAGAACGTGCCCTCTTCCAGCACCGCAGGTAAAAAGGCCATCCATTCGCTGCCGGCGGGCCCCTGGTGGCGGTAGAGCCGCGCCGTGGCCATGGTTTCCATGCGTACGGGCGGATGGCCCGAAAGCCCGAGCTTGGCGTTGGCACCCACCTGGGCCATGCGTTGGGCCAGCTGTTTGGAACTGCTGATGGTGATCGGGTTCCCGCCGTCTTCGGCCAGGGGCAGGCCGGCCCGGTGGAGGGCGTCGGCGATCGAGGCCGTGGCCGGCACCAACGCCACCAGCACCTTTTCGGCTCCCAGGGGACGGGCGAGCCTCCTGCCGAGGGGGTCGAGATCGCTTGGGGTGATCAGGCCCTGCAGCAGCAGATCTGAAAGCCAGGTGAGGCTCTGGGTCCAGAGCAGGGGCACGTTGGGGTTGGCCTGGCGGGGCTGGCTGCCGGGCTGGCGCCGTTCCGCCGGGATTGAGCCCTCGGGAATCAGGTAGAGCTCGGGCAACAGGGCGACGCCGTCCACGGTGACGCTCACCGTGGTGAGTTTCTGGCGCCATTGGCGGGCTTCCTCCCAGCGCTCTTCACAGCAGGCGGTGATCAATTCGTAGGCCCAAAACAGGGGCCACTCGCATTCGATGTGCTCGAAGGCCGCCAATTCTTCCCGCTCGTAGTGGAGGCGGGTGTGGTCTTCGACCACGGACTGGTGACCGTCGCGGCGGAAGCGCTTGTAGCCATAGGCCCCGCCCAACTCGGACCGAATCTTGTGGCGGGTGCGTTGGGCCAGTTGGGGGTCTTCGACGGCCCAGGCGGGATAGCCAATCACCGAGAGGCAGGCGCTATCCACTTCCTTGCTGGCCGATTCCCTTGGCAAGAGCCCGTGCAGGGCCCGCCGCAGCCGCACAATCGCGTCGTGGGGAATCACCAGGCAACAGCTGCCGTCGCCATGGGGGCCATAGAGATCGAGCCCTTCGAGGGCTTCTAGCGCTGCCTTGACGAGGCCAATCGAACTGGCATTGCGTTCGGGCAGCCCATGGTTGCCCTTATCGCCCCGCTCCCAAATGCCGTAATCAGCGACCCGATAGGCCCGGGCCACGTAATAGACCAGGTTTTGCACGAAGTCCCGCTCGTGCTGGGTCTGGATGATCACCAGGCCCGAGCGGGTCAGCTGGGCCAGCTGCAGCAGAAACAGGGCGGTGGCATCGAGTTGGAGATGGCCCCATCCGTCGTCGGGCACCACGGGTGCGCCACTGGGGGTGTCGAACTTGGCGTGCAGGGCATCCAGCCGATCCAGGCTGTGTTTGAAGCGCTCCACCTTCGGGGCTTGGCGCAGCATGGCGTTGAGCAGGCCCCGCATCAGCTGCACGACCCGCTGCTCCAGCTCAAAAGCCCGCCGGCCATGGCCCCCCAGTCGCGTGTGGGCCATGGCCAAGCCCCACACGCATTGGATCGAATAGACGCAGTCGCGCACCCAGGCGTCGCCGTAGTTCCCGTGCACCGTGTTGGCGGTGCTTGCCGGCAGCAGTCCCGTTATCGGGTTCTGGCGGGCGAGCACGACGGCTTCGATCTGACGGTCGATGTCTTCGAGTACGGCCCAGGATTCCGCCTCGGCGTTGGCGCCACCTGGGGCGGAAGGGGGAGCCATGTCGAAGCCTGTCATCCCATCGATGGCTGGAGCCAGCCATAGATTCTCTCCCGCAGCAGGACCCCCCATGGCAGCAATGGCAACAGAACCGATGCGCACCCGGGTGCTGGGTGTGCAGGTGGCCGTGTGCGCCGACGTTTTTGAGGCAGCCCTGGTCCTGAAACAGCGCGGTGGGGGGCAGATCGTCACCTTGAACGCCGAAATGACGATGGCGGCCAAGGCCGACCCAGCCCTAGGAGCGGCGATTGAGGCGGCCCAGCTGGTGATTCCCGATGGGGCGGGGGTGGTGTGGGCCCTGGGACGGCAGGGGTATCGCGTTCGCCGCAGCCCTGGCATTGAACTGGCCCGGGAGTTGCTGGTGCATGCCGCTGGTCACCAGTGGCGGGTTGCCCTGGTCGGAGCCTCGCCAACGGTGATGGCCCAGCTCACCGCCCGCCTTCGGCAGGAGCTGCCGGGCTTACAGCTGGTGTTGACGGCCCATGGTTTCCAACCGCCCGGAGCCTGGCCGGGATTGGAGCAGCAACTGGTGGCGGCTAAGCCCGATTTGGTGTTGGCTGCCCTCGGGGTGCCCCGCCAGGAAACCTGGATTCAGGGCTTGTCAGGCCGCCGCGGCGGCCTCTGGATGGGCGTGGGCGGCAGCTTTGATGTGTGGGCAGGCACCAAAAAAAGAGCCCCCAGTTGGATGGGAGCTCTTCAGATTGAATGGTTGTACCGGTTGGTGCAGGAGCCCAGTCGTTGGCGGCGCATGCTCGCGTTGCCCCGGTTTGCCTGGGCCGTGCTTCAGAAGCCTTAGCCCCGCTTGGGGGCTGGCCTTGATTGGGGGTTAGCCCAGCTGGCAGTGGGTTTAGCGGAAACCCACGGAGGCTTGCCATACAAAGGCAAGCAGCAGGAAGAAGAGGGGGATGATCGGCAGGATGTCGACCAGGGGACCAAAAGCTTGGTAGGCCTCAGGGAGCTGGGCCAGGGTTTGCAGGGCGTAAGCAGCCATCCCAGAAATCACTGATCTAGAGCCGGACGCTACCACGTGTGGGCAGCTGGGGAGTCGGCTTCCCACGGAGCGAAATCCTCCGCAAAACAACCATCGCGGATGGCCTGGCCCATGGCGCTGGAGAAGCGAACCAATTGGTGCAGGTTGTGGAGGCTCAGCAGGATCTTGCCGAGCATCTCGTTGCTCTTGGTTAGGTGGTGGAGGTAGGCCCTGGTGTGCAGGGTGCAGGCCGGGCAACCGCAGCTGGCATCCATGGGGGTGTGGTCATGGCGAAAGCAGGAGTTCTTGAGGTTCCAGCGCTCTCCGCCCACCAGGGCGGCCCCATGGCGACCAAGCCGGGTGGGAATCACGCAATCGAACAGATCAAAGCCATTGGCCACGGCAATGGCCATTTCCCGCAAGGTGCCAATGCCCATCAGGTAGTGGGGTTTCTCCTCGGGCAAGAGCGGACCCAGCTGGCGCACGATCCGATGCATCTCCTCGGTGGGTTCGCCGACGCTGACGCCCCCGACGGCAATGCCCGGCAGCCCCATCGAGGCCACCACCCGGGCCGATTCTTCGCGCAGGTGGGGGTAACAGCCGCCTTGAACGATGCCAAACAGGGCTTGGTCGCTTTTCTGGTGGGTTGTGATGCAGCGCTCCAGCCAACGGTGGGTCCGCCCGCAGGCAGCGGCCACATCGGCTTCGCTGGCCGGATAGGGGGGGCATTGGTCAAAGGCCATCGCCACATCGGCCCCCAGGGTCATCTGGATTTGCATGGAGCGCTCCGGGGTGAGCTCGATGCGGGCCCCATCCCTGGGTGATCGGAAGACCACGCCGTGGTCGTCGATGGTGTTGATGTCGCCCAGGCTGAACACCTGGAATCCGCCCGAATCGGTGAGCAAGGGGCCGTTCCAGCCCATGAAGCGATGCAGCCCGCCCGCATCAGCCACGATCTGCTCGCCGGGTTGCAAATGCAGGTGGTAGGTGTTGGCTAGCACCATCTCGGCCCCCGTATCGGCCAGCTGGGTTGCGGTGACACCCTTCACCGTGGCCAGGGTGCCAACGGGCATGAAGCGCGGCGTGGTGACCGGGCCATGGGGGGTTTGGAAGCAGCCGCAGCGTGCCCGGGTGCGGGGGCATCGGGCGGTGATGTCGAATGAGAAGGCGATTGCGCCCCTTAGGTGCTCGCTTGACGCTAGGCCTCGCCCGATGCCCCCCCCCAACTCCCGACCCCACCACCAACCGGCCCCGGTCTGGCTGCGGGATTGGGCTGGGGCTTGGGTCTTCTATTCGGTGCTGCCTCCTTGGCCGTTCATCGCGCCGCGGTTTGAGCGCATCGCCCGCTTCGCCCCCCTGGTGGGCCTGGTGCTTGGCGGGCTGCAGGCCCTTGTTTGGGGCCTGACGGCGGGCTGGTTGCCGCTGGCGGCCCAGGTGGCCCTGGTGTTGGTCTTGGCGGTGGTGTTGACGGGGGGGCTCCATCTGGATGGGGCCATGGATACGGCCGACGGCCTGGGGGCGGGCCCAAGGGCCCTGGAGGCGATGAAGGACAGCCGGGTCGGCGCGGCTGGCGTGCAGGCGTTGCTGGTGGTGCTGTTGTTGCGCGGGGCCGGTTTGATCTGTTTGGCCGATGGGTCCCCTTTGGCAGCTGCTCTGGCCGCTCCTCTGGCAATGGTTTGGGCCGCGTTCTGGGCTCGGGCCTCACCCCTGCTGGCCATGCAGTACTTCCCCTATTTGCGTGAGCAGGGCAGCGCTGGTTTCCACCGCCAGCATTGGCGGGGCCTGGCCAGAGAGCTGCGGCCGGTGCTGGGGGCTCTCCTGGTGCTGGCTCTTCTGGTGGGGGTTCTTCTGGCGTTGGGTGGGGTCTTTGTTGGGGATGGCCTGCGGCTGCCCCAAGGGGTGGCCCTGGGTCTTTGGGGGGCTCTTGGGGTGGTTCCCGCGGTGCTGGTGCCCCTCTGGCTCGGCCGGCGGCTGGGCGGGCATAGCGGCGATAGCTATGGCGCCTGTGTCGAATGGAGCGAAGCCCTGGCCTTGCTGTTTATGGGCCTGTTGTTGCGGGCGGCAGGGTGAGCTGAAAGGCATTGCCCCAGGCTTGCCCATCCCTGGAGTTGGTTGCGGCCTGGTCCACCAGGCACAGTTCGCCCCCAAGGGCATGGGCGAGATCGCGCGCTAGGGCAAGCCCCATGCCGGTGCCCGGCAGGCTGGTGCCGCTGGAGCCCCGCACCCCTTTGCCAAAAATGGCATCCCGTTCTCGGGGATCAATCGGCGGCCCCCCATCCCAGAGCGTCAGTTGCCAGCCGCCCTGCGCAGTGGGCTGGCAGTCAAGCCCGAGGGCGACTCCCGTGGGGCTGTAACGAAAGGCATTCTCGAGCAGGTTGGCGAGGATCTCGGCCACGGCTCCGCTATCGCCGCGCCACTGG
>CANHGA010000011.1 GCA_947460085.1 Synechococcaceae cyanobacterium | reverse complement strand
TCGCCACAGAGCTGGTCGGCCATCACCACGGGGGTGCCGCTTTCGGCGTCGATCTTGTAGTACTCGCCGTTCCAGAGCAGGGCGTCAAAATTGGCCCGGGATTGCTCAAGCCAGCCGCCAAATTCCCGCTGCTCCCCGGAGGTGTCGACCCCCAGCTCCAGTTGCAGCCGTTGGGCCATGGCCAGGGCCGCTTCCAGGGCCGCGATCCAAAGGGCGCCGCAGTAAGCACTCACCCCCTTCAGGGGCCAGTCGTCGAAGGTTTGGTCGGGGGCGCCGCCGTTGTCGGGCAGGCCGTCGTTGTTGACATCAAAGCGCTTCAAATAGCGCAGGGCTTCCACTGAGGCCGGCCAGCAGTCGGCCAAAAAGCGCAGGTCTTCGCCGTTTGGGGCGAGCTTGAAGGTGCGCCACACCTGCAACACGAAGTCGCTGGCCAGGTCTTTCCAGAGGTTGCAGTCTTGATAGGCGGTGTAATTGGTGGCTTCAAAGGGCCGTTCGTTGGGGGCGCCCAAATCGTGGGGCGTGGCACCGGCCACCTTGCGGGCCGCCTCCACCCGGCCCTTGCCTTGGGTGAAATACCAGCCAATCGGCCGCGGCGTGGCATCGGCCGCCGGGATGGCCCGGGCAAAGCTGCGCAGCACCGCCTTGTCGAGCTCGGGCCAGAGTTGCAGCAGGGCAAAGGAGCCATAGAGCCGCACATCAAGGCTCTCGTACCAGGCGTAATCCAGGCACTCGAGCACGCCGAACTGACCCACCGGATCGAGGGGGGAGGCGGCGGTCCAGAGGCTGCCGCCACTGGCCAGGTCGTAGAGCTCATTGAAGAGGGCCATGCGCAGGGGCTCGGCCAAATCGGTGCGCTCCAGCACCGGCTGTTGCCAGGTGTCGATCGCATCACGCCAGGGGCGCCAATCGGCGAGGGCTTCGGCGGCGATGGCCCCGGCCTGGTTGCCATCGGCCCCAAAGAAATCGGTGTAGCGACGCAGGGCCCGGGTGCCGGTGGCAAAGGCCGTCACCGGCAAATCCCAGCTGATCACCAGGGGGATCTCCAGGGTTTCCCCCGGCGCCAGCTGGCAGCGCACCGCCAGGGCGGCGCTGGCTGGATCGGCGTCTCCACTGCTGCGGCTCTCGTTGCTGTTGGGGATCGAGCCATCGCGGGCAAAGGGGGCCCAGATCTCGCTGCCATCGCCCCTGGGATTCCAGCGGCTGCAGCGCAGCACCTCGGGGATGCAGCCCGCTGATCCCTCCAGGTTTTCGCCGGTGGCGATGCACCACTGGCCCTGGCCTTCGCCGATGGGGGCTGAGCGATGGCCCTCCAAAAGAATGCCCGTGAGGCCGGCCTGGTCCAGCCAGCGGTTGCTTTGGCCAGCGGTTGCTCCCACCGCTGGCACGTAGTTGTGCTCGGGGCTGCCGTCATCGCGGAACGTGACCGCTGCCGTGGGGTCGGTGTTGGTGAACCAGCCCGTGGTGTTGCGCCAGCTCAGCAACAGGGAGAGATCGAGGGGCTTGGTCGTGGGGTTGTGGAGGGTCCAGCGGAACACCGCCACTGGATAGCTGGTGCGCCGGTAATCCCCAGGCAGGATCGGGCTGAAGGCCTCACAGCGCACCTCGGCAGCGAACACGCCGCTGTAGTGGGTGCTGCTGATCGGGTAGCGGGCGGCGTAGGTGCCGGTGCTGCCGAGCTTGCCTTCGCTATCGGTGCTGCTGGCGGGATACCAATCCCAGCTGCTGAGGGGTTCTCCGCTGCCAGGCCTGGAGGCATCGGCTTCTGGTTTCACCGCCAAGGCATGGGCCCGGCTGGTTTGGCCGTTGCTTTCAAACAGGGCGAATTGACAATCGGGGATGACCCCAAACCAGTGCTCCCCCCCATCGAGGTGCCAGAGGTTGAAGCTGCCATCCGGTGCCCGGCCGATGCAGCCGGCCCCAAAGCCCCCCAGGGGCATGCCGTGGTTGGCACCGTCGTCCAAGTTGCTGGCATAGCGCACCGTGTAGGGCTTCTCCCAGCCCAAGCCGATGGGGCGTTGCCAGCTGGCGGTTGGGGCCTGCCAGGAGCTGGAACTTGCTTGCCCGGATCCTTTGCCCAGCAACTGCGATTTCAAGGCGGAGAGGCCGAAGCGCGCCATGGGGCCAGAAAAGGTCTGCCCAGCTTGTCAGAGGTTGCTGGCATGGGCCTGGAAGCTGCCGTTCACCTCCTGGTCCACCAGGGCATCCAGGGTGACGGCGGAGCGCACCAGGGCCTGGTAGCGCTGCACCACGCGGCGGTTGCGCTCGATCCAGTTGCCGGCATCGCCGCCGGGCAGGCCGCTGCCGTCGCCGGCGAGGAGTTCGAGGTCGTTCTGCTGGGCCAGTAGGGCAAGCACCAATTCATGGATGCGCTGGCGGCGATCACTAGAGCTGTTAACCATCGCCCTTGGAACCGGTTGGAGTCGCTGGCGGATTGGCTTCGAGACGGTCCAGCAACACCTCCACAGGGATCATCGTTTTGAAGCGACACGCGCTGGTTTCACTGCAATCGAGGGTGCCGTGTTCCCAGAATTTGTTGCTGCCCATGCCACCGCCACAAAGCCCGAAGTAATCACAGTCCTGCTGGCAGCGCTCCATGCCTGACACCACATCACCCCAGAGCTCCTGAAAGCGTTCGGAGCAGGCCGCCTGCTCCAGGCTGGTGCTGCGCAGATTGCCCAGGTTGAAGCTGCCATAGCGATCCGAGCTGACCGACAGCAGCTCGGGATCGAAGGTGGAGAAGTTGCCCTGCCAATCCACGCTGAGGATCGAGAAGGGGCGGTTGAGTTCGTTCTGATTCAACCGCTGGTTGCGCTGGATCAGCGCGATCACCTGCTCAAATTCCCGTAGCTGCACGGGGTGCCCGTCGGCTTCGCTGAGTTGCCAGAAGGTGTCGAGAAACTGCCGGTACTGCTGTTCCCGCTCGCTGCCCTGCATGGAGCTGCTGGTGTGAACGCCCTCCTGCTCCTCCACGTTGAACCCCACGGCGCTGATGCCGTTGTCGCGGAAAAAGTGATACATCGCCTCGGGCTTCTCCATGGCGGCCGCCGTCACCACGGCGATCACATGGAAGGGGATGCCCTGGCGGCGAAGGGTCTCGATCCCTTGCAGGGCCAGGGCATGGGAGCCACGGCCGTTGCGGAAGCGGCGGTGGGCATCGTGGATTTCCTGGGGGCCATCCACGCTCACGCCAACCACGATGCGGTTGCGGCGGAAGCACGCGCACCAGTCGTCGTTGATCAAGGTGCCATTGGTCTGGATGTGCTGCTCGATCACCACCCCGCCGGCGCCGTGCTCTTCCAGCCAGCCGTCGATGATTGCTGTGGCCTTGTCGTAGTAGCTGCAGGGGAGCGTGAGCGGTTCGCCCGCATGCCAGACCAGGGAGATGTGGGGCCCGCAGAAGGGGCTCTCCAGGATGCGCTCTAGCAATAGGGGCAGCAGCTCCAGATCAAAGATTCGGCGCCGTTGTCGATCGGGCAAGTAGCAGTAGTCGCAGTCGAGGTTGCAGAGCGAGGTGGACTGCACCACCACCAGCCCGATCGGCCCGAATCGGCCCAGGTCGAGGGGGCTGCTCACCAGTTGAGGAATCCGCCACCACCACCGCCATTGGGCCAGCCGCCGCCATTAATCCACCCACCGCCATTGGGCCAGCCGCCGCCATTAATCCACCCACCGCCATTGCCCCAACCGCCGCCATTGCCCCAGGCACGGCGGAAGCCCCCATTGCCCCAGCCACGGCCACCCCCATTGGCCCACCAGCTGATCTGGGTGTTGCTGCCGCTGGTGTTGGGGTTGAACAGGGCTTGGCCGCTGCCCTCGCGCAGGGCCTGGATCCGCCCCTCGAGGGGATTGCGCAGGTCGGGGGCGCGATACACCGCGGCTTGTGCCGTTTCGGTGAACAGCGCTGCAGCGGCGATGGCGGTCAGCAGATGGAGCAGCGAACGGGGGGCCATGGTGATCTTGAACAGGTGTGGAGGGAGGACTGGACTGGGTTCTTGGTCAGGAATGGGGTCTTGCTCAGGAACGGTCCACCAGGGCGACGCTGAGCAGCACGTTGGTGAAATAGGACTTGATGACGGCCTGGTTCAGGTTCAGGGTGCTGCCGGGGCCGATCCATCGGTTGATGCGGCTGAGGGCTTGGGGATCGTCGTTGATGTAAGCCTGCATCAGCCGGGCGATGGCCAGGTTGCTGATGTTGAGGATTCCGGAATTGTTTTCGGGAACAATGCAGGCAACCGCCGAGCGGTTGTAGGGCACCGCTGGTGCCAGGTTGGTGCTCGCGCCAGCGCGACTGCGGTTAGCCATCAGCCAGAGGCTGTCACCAGCCAGAAATTTCACCTTGCCGCTGCCCAGGGCATTGAGGGCTGCCTGGGGATTTTCCAGGGGCACCAGGCTGGCCTTCGGCACAGCCACTGCCAACGTGGCTGCCGCTAGCGAGTCTTTGACCACCCCAATGCGTTGACCGACCAGGGCCGAAGGAGTGCCGTCATTGCCTGGTGGTGTCAGAAGCCGAATTCCGGAGAGGCCAAATGGCAGGGTGTAGTCCACCTCCATCGACGCGCCCCAGGTGTAGGTCACCCCGCAGGCGATGTCGGCCGTGCCAGCCGAAATGCTGCTGAGGCCCTGATCCACCGATTGGATCGGGACAGGTTTGATCTGGACCGGCTTGCCCAACGCCTGGCTGAGTGCTTTTTGAACCTCCGCCACGAATTCCATGGCGAGGCCGGCGTAGCCGTTGCCCTGGGCGGTGGTGTAGGGCAGGTCGTCATTCATCACCAGCACCTTCAGCTGCCCGGTGCGGGTCACCCGTTGCACCACCGATTCGGCCTGGGCAGCATGGGGAAGTCCCAGGCTGAGGCTGAGCAGGGTGCCGGCCAGGGCTGCTACGGGTGCTCGCATGACAGGCCAAGGGACTGATTTTCTAGAAGCTAACAACACTTTTCCCATTTCAACGCCAGATGTTTCAACCAGAACGACGAGATGATTGAGCTGTTCGGCACTGATACAGGCACGCCTGCTCTGCCACCGATTGCCGGCCGCGAAGCCGAGATCCTGGCCCTGGTGCAGCAGGACCAGCCGGTGTTTCTGCCCCACACCAATCTCCAGCTGGAGCAGATCAGTGCGTGCTTCGCCTGTGCCCTGCACATGCACCAGCCCACGATTCCAGCCGGCGCCCAGGGAGAACTGATCTCCCATCTGCAGTACATGGTGGAGCACCCGGGCGAGGGGGATAACCACAACGCCGAGCCCTTTGCCCAGTGCTACAAGCGCCTGGCCGAGATCATTCCTGAGCTGATTCAGGGCGGCTGCAATCCGCGGATCATGCTCGATTACTCCGGCAATTTGCTTTGGGGCTTTGGCCAGATGGGCCGCCACGACATCCTCGACGCCCTCAAGCAACTCGCCTGTGATCCGAGCCTGCAACCCCACGTGGAGTGGTTGGGAACCTTCTGGAGCCACGCCGTGGCGCCCTCCACGCCGATCCCCGATCTGAAGCTGCAAATCCTGGCGTGGCAGCACCATTTCGCCGCCCTGTTTGGCCCTGGGGCCCTGCAGCGGGTGAAGGGCTTCTCCCCACCGGAGATGCACCTGCCCAACCATCCCGACACGCTCTATGCCTTCGTGAAGGCCCTCAAGGAGTGCGGCTACCGCTGGCTTCTGGTGCAGGAACACAGCGTTGAAAACCCCGATGGCAGCAGCCTGCGGGACGACCAGAAGTACGGCCCCTGCCAACTGATGGCGCGCAACTCCAGCGGCGAGAGCGTCAGCATCACCGCGCTGATTAAAACCCAGGGCTCCGACACCAAGCTGGTGGGCCAGATGCAGCCCTGTTACGAAGCCCTCGGCCGCGGCCCGGTGGCCCTGGGCGCCCGCACCATTCCGGCGCTCGTTGCCCAGATTGCCGACGGGGAAAACGGCGGCGTGATGATGAATGAATTCCCCCAGGCCTTCATCCAGGCCCACCACCGCATCGCCTCCCAGGGCGGTTCAGGGGGCATGGTTGCAAACCCCAAAACGGTTGCGATTAACGGCACCGAATATCTCGAGTTGCTGGAGGCGGCTGGCGTGGAGCCTGGCGATTTCCCGCCGATTCAGGCGGTGCAGCAACACAAGCTCTGGCACCAGGTGGGCAGCCAACCCACCCCGGAATCGGTGGAAGCCGCCATCTCCGACCTCCAGCGCAACGATCCCTCCTTCTCCATGGCGGGGGCCTCCTGGACCAACAACCTCAGCTGGGTGGAGGGCTACGCCAACGTGCTCGAGCCGATGGCCAGCTTGAGCGCCGCCTTTCACCAGCGCTTCGACCCCCTGGTGGCGGCCGATCCCGCGGTGACCCAGGGCGAGCACTACCAGCGGGCGCTGCTCCACCTGTTGCTGTTGGAAACCAGCTGCTTCCGCTACTGGGGGCAGGGCAGCTGGACCGATTACGCCAGCGAGATCCACCGGCGTGGGGTGGCCTGCCTGGAGGGTTGCTGAGTCCCAGTCATCACCTTGCTCGGACTTACCAGGGCAACACCTCGCCGTTGGCATGCCAGAAGCTGCCGGAGTTCTCCAGGGTCAGGGCCTCGATGCGATCCAGCAGTCCCCGCACCGCCTCGGCGGGGCTGATCCCATGGGGGTTGAAGTTGACCATGCGGGTGCGCACCAATCCAGGGTGCAGGATCGCCACGGCGATGCCGCGGGATTGCAAGTCGATGGCCAGTGATTTGCCGGCCATGTTCAGGGCCACCTTCGACATGCGGTAGCCGTAGGACCCGCCGGAGCTGTTGTCTTCGATCGAACCCATGCGGCTGGTCATCAGGATCAGCTTGGAGCCGTTCCTGAGCTGGGGCAGGAGGGCATGGGTGAGTCGCAACGGGCCCAGGGCATTCACCTCGAACTGCCGGCGCAGGCTCTCGGCCTTGAGATCCTCCAGGCCCGTGCTTTCCAGGATGCCGGCGTTGAGGATCAGCCCATCGAGGGGTAAGCCGTCCAGCCGCTCCACCAGGGAGGCCATGGCGGCATCGTTGGTCATGTCGACTCCGGCTTCAATCCGCACGCCTAATGCCTCCAGATCAGGCGACGATGTGCGACACACGGCAATGACCCGTTCCTCCCGCTCCTGCAGCTGGCGGCAGTACTCCAGACCAATGCCCCGGTTGGCGCCGGTAACCAGAAACGTCTTCACAAAGCGGAAGCCTCACGATGGTCAGGCTGGGGCCCTGGCCGATGGGTCGATCGACTGACCATCATGGCTCCAATGGCAAGCAACCTTCTGGGCAGCACGGCGGCACGAAGCACGGCGACAGCAAACGAGGGTGGGGTGCTGGTGGTGATCGGCACCGACGCCGGTGGCTTGGCAGGCCTGGCTCCCAGCCGATTGGAGCTGCTACGCGGGGCCCAGCTGCTGCTGGCACCGACGCGGCTGTTGGCGGGGGTGGCCCCCTGGTGGCAGGCCGAGCAGGCCGCCGGCCGGATTTCGGCGGCAAGCCCCTGCCCCGAGCTTTTGGCCAGCGACAGGCCTGACCAGATCGTTGGCCCGGTGGGGGAGGCCCTGGCGGCGGGGCGCCCCGCGGTGCTGCTCGCCAGCGGCGACCCCCTGTGGTTTGGCATCGGCCGGGTGCTGCTGCAGCACTTCGCCCCCGACCAATTGCGCTTTGACCCAGCCCCCAGCTCCCTGCAGCTGGCCTTTGCCCGCCTCGGCCGGCCCTGGCAGGACGCCAGTTGGGTGAGCCTGCATGGCCGCGATCCGGAGCCCCTGGCAGCGGCGTTGCAGAAACGCCCCCCGGCCCTTGCGGTGTTGACCGATCCCGGGCGTGGTGGTGCCGATGAGGTGCGACGGATGCTGCGGGCCTCTGGCCTGGAAGCGGCCTACGGGTTTTGGCTGTGTGAGCGGCTCGGCCATTCCCAGGAGCGGGTCCAGCGGCTCGATCCCGCGGCCCCCATCCCGGCCGACCTCGATCCCCTGCATCTGGTGGTGCTGTTGGCCGAACCGCCCGCCCCCATGCCAGCGGAGGCCTTGCCCCTGTTTGGCCTCGACGATGGCCTCTACCTGCAGCACGACGACCGACCTGGCCTGATGACCAAGCGCGAGGTGCGCATCCAGGTGCTGGCGGAGTTGGCGTTGCCCGCAGGGGGCGTGCTCTGGGATATCGGCGCTGGGGTGGGCAGTATTGGCCTCGAGGCCCTTCGCCTGCGGCCTGGTATGCAGCTGTTTGCCCTGGAATCGCGCGGTGGTTCGGCCGGGCTGATTGCCGCCAATGCCGAACGCCTTGGGGTGCACCCTGCCGCCATCGCCGAGGGCCGCGCCCCCCAGGCCCTGGCCTCCCTGCCCGATCCCGATCGGGTGGTGATCGGCGGCGGCGGCAAAGATCGGGCCGCGATCCTTCAGGTGGTGCTCCAGCGGTTGCGGCCGGCTGGGGTAGTGGTGATCCCCCTGGCCACCATCGAAGGCCTGGCGGAGTTGCGGCCCCTGCTGGAGCAGGCCGGTCTGGCCGTGCGGGTGGGCCAGCTGCAGGCCTGGCGCGGAGCGGCCTTGGCCGATGGCACCCGCTTGGCGCCCCTTAACCCCGTGGTGCTGTTGCGGGGCGAATCAGCACCGCTCTGCCTGGCTTAATGCCGAGGGCCTGGCTTTGGCCAGCTCCCAGCTCGATCACCCCATCCACGGCGGCATCGGGGCCGTAGCTCCTGCACGGCAGGTGCATGCAGGGGGGCACGTTGGCCTCAACGGCAATCACTTGGCCGCTGCGCACAAACACCATGTCCAGGGGCGCTGGGGTGCGGTGCATCCAGAACTTCACCGGCTGGGCCGGCGCGAACGGGAAGAGCATGCCCCGCAGGGTCGGCAGCGCCGGGCGCAATTGCAGTCCCCACATCTGCTGCTGGGCTGTGCGCGCCACTTCCAGCAGGATGCAGGGCCCAGTCCCGGCATCGCCAAGGCACCACTGGGCATCCAGCGGCAAGGATTGGGGCGGGGGAGATGGCTGGGGTTTGGCGGTGGGGGCTGCCAATCCCTGTGATTTCAGTTCGGTTGTAATCAGAGCGGTTGTGACTACAGCTGCCGCTGCCAGGTTTGCTGCAAGGGTTGTTGCAAGGGTTTTCATGGCACGGCCATCACGGCTAGGTCGGGATATCAAGTGTTGCCCCCATCAAGCGGGCCGCCCATCACGGGTTGCGGGCTTCGAGGTTGGGCATGCGTTCACTGAGGCAATAGCCATGGCCGCGCACCGTGTGAATTAAACGCTTTTCGCCGCCCTCTTCCAGCTTCTGACGCAGGTAGCGCACGTACACCTCGATCACGTTGCTGGCCGCACCTTGTTGGTCGTCCCACACCAGCCGCAGGATTTGCTCGCGGCTCACCACCGTGCCCTTGCGCTCCAACAGCAGGATCAGCAATTGGTATTCCCGCGTCGTTAGGTCCACGTTGCGGTTGCCCCGCTTCACCTGGCGGCCGCTGGAATTGACCACCAGATCGGCCACTTGCAACAGCTGAACAGGCACGTTGACCCGGCGCCCCAGGTCAAGGTGCACCCGCAGGCGCATCAACAGATCACTGGCCCCCTGGCTGGAGAGCCAAAAGTCGTCGGCGCCGCTGCTCAGGCAGCTGGCCCGGGCTTCGATCGTGTCCTCTTGGACATCGACAAGCAGGGGGATGGCGCCCAGCTGGGCCCGCAGCTCGGCGATGGATCCCATGTGGCTGCTGGAGATCAGCACCGCATCCGGCCCCTGGTTGGGATTTGCTTCCAAGGTGGGGTGATAACCCGAAGCTTCCAGGCGGGAAGCCAGGCCTGCGGCATCGGCGCCCACCAACAGCACCACGGGTTTGGCCATCACGACGGCTTCGCCACGTGGGGCAGGCCCCAGCCCAACTTGTTGCGCAACACCTGGAAAAACTCGTGGTCGACCAGCCGCACAAAGCGCACGGGATTGTCGCTGCGGCGGATCAATATCCGGTCTTCCGGCCAGATGTAACAACCGGCGCTGCCATCGACCACCATCATCAGCCGCTCTGGCGTGGCCGGAAACACGGTGACCGGCTCATGGTCGCTGAACACCAGGGCCCGAGACGCCAGGGAGTGGGGCGCAATTGGCGTCAGTTGGAGCACCGGGCAATCGGGGCTGATCACCGGGCCGCCGGCGCTGAGGGCATAGGCGGTGGAGCCCGTGGGAGTCGAGAGAATCACGCCGTCGGCGGCAATGTCCACCGGGGCATGGCGACCGATGGCAATCTCGAAATGGCACATGCTCGTGAGCGGTTCCCGGTGCAGGGCCATTTCGTTGAGGCACAGCACTTCCCAGCGCCGTTGATCGCCCCGCATCACGCTCACGATCAACATCGTGCGCTCTTCCACGGTCCAGTCACCGGCCAGGATTTGATCCAGAGCCTGGTCCAAGTCGTTGAGGTAAGCCTCGGCCAGAAAACCCAGGTGGCCGGTATTGATCGTGAGAATGGGTACGCCAATCGGGGCGGTTTGGCGGGCCGCCGAGAGCACCGTGCCATCGCCGCCCAGCACCACGGCCAGGGACATGTCGGCCCCGAAGCTGGCGGGCACGCAGGCGGCATGGCCGTGGGCGCGCAGGTGCTGGTCGGGGTTGGCAAAGCCCACCATCCCGCCGGCACTGCTGACGCGCACCACCTCATGGCCCGCCTTGTTGAAGCGGGCTTCGATGGCGTCGGCCGTGGCGAGGGCCACATCCTTGCCGTCATTGACGATCAGTCCGACGCGGGGCACCGATCGGTGGCGGAGGCTGAATGAGTTTATGGCGCCTAGCGGCCTAGAACTGGTCGAGGAAGCGCTGATCGCTGGTGTACAGGCGCCGGATGTCGTCGATGCCGTGGCGCACCATGCAGAAACGCTCCACCCCCAGGCCTGCGGCAAAGCCACTCCAGCGCTCGGGATCCAGGCCCATGCCGGTGAGCACGGCGGGATCGACCATCCCGCAACCCATCACCTCCAGCCAGCGGCCGCGCCATTGCACGTCCACCTCCGCCGAGGGTTCGGTGAAGGGGAAATAGCTGGCGCGAAAGCGCACCGGCAGATCGCCAAAGAAGCGCTGCAGGAAGGTGGTCACCGTGCCGCGCAGGTGGGTGAAATCAAGCCCCTCATCGATCGCCAGCACTTCCACCTGGTGGAACACCGGTGAGTGGGTGGCATCCACCGCATCGCGCCGATAGACCCGGCCCGGGGCAATCACCCGCACGGGCGGGGGATTGGTTTCCAGATAGCGAATTTGCACCGGGGAGGTGTGGGTGCGGAGCAGCCGGCCATCCCCCAGGTAAAAGGTGTCTTGCATGTCCCGGGCTGGGTGGTGCTCGGGGATGTTGAGGGCGCTGAAGTTGTAGTAATCGGTTTCGATCTCGGGCCCCTCTGACACCCGGTAGCCCAGGCCGGAAAAGATGTCGACGATCTCTTCTGTGGTGCTGATCAGGGGATGGCGATGGCCCGGCGGCGTGAAGCTGGCGGGGGCTGTGACATCCAGGGTTTCGGCGGCGATGCGCTTGGCCATGGCGGCCCCCTTGACCGCGGCCAGGCGCTCCGCCATCAGGGTTTGCACCTGCTCTTTGAGCACGTTGGCCCGCTGGCCCACCAGGGGCCGCTCGTCGCCGGGAAGCTTGCCCATGGCCCCGAGCACGCCGGAGAGCTTGCCCTTTTTGCCCAGAAGCCCCACGCGCAGGTCTTCCAATTCCGTGGCGGTGGCGGCCGCGGCGATCGCTTGGGCGGCCTCCGCTTCCAGGTGCTCGAGCTGGTCGGTGAGCTGCTGGAGGGACACGGTGGCGCTCACGGTTGGGGCTTTGAGATCTGAGACTGTAAGGAGGCGACCCGGTTCACCAGGCTTCTCGCAATGGCACCGCTCAAGATCCTGATCAGCAACGACGATGGCGTCTTTGCTGATGGCATTCGCACCCTCGCCAATGCGGCCCTAGCCCGCGGCCACCAGGTGAGTGTGGTTTGCCCCGACCAAGAACGCTCAGCCACCGGCCATGGCCTCACCCTGCACGCCCCCATCCGGGCGGAGCGGGCCGATGAACTGTTCGACGATGGGGTGCGGGCCTGGGCTTGCAGTGGCACCCCCAGCGACTGCGTCAAGCTCGCCCTGTTTTCCCTGCTGGAGGAGTGGCCCGATCTGGTGCTCTCCGGCATCAACCACGGCCCCAACCTCGGCACCGATGTGCTCTATTCCGGCACCGTGTCGGCGGCGATGGAGGGCACCATCGAAGGCCTCAAGGCCCTGGCGGTGAGCAGCGCCGACTTCCAATGGCGTCAGTTCGGGCCGGCCGCCAAACTCGCCCTCGATGTGGCGGAGCGGATGCTCACCGAGGGCTGGCCCGAGGGCATGTTGCTCAACCTCAACGTGCCGCCCCGGTCCCTGGAGGCGATGGGCCCGCTGCGCTGGTGCCGCAATGCGGTGCGGCGCTACACCGACCAATTCGACCAGCGGGTGGATCCCCGCGGCCGCACCTATTACTGGCTGGCCGGTGAGGTGGCCAACGACCTGGAGGCGGAGGTTTCCGGCCCCCCTGAGTGGCCCACGGATGTGGTCCACGTGCACGCCGGAGGGGTGGCCCTCACCCCCTTGCAGCCCGACATCTTCTGGCGTGGGGCCACCCGCGACCTGCCCCAGCTCTAGGCCTTCACCGGATCAAGCGATTAAGCCGCTCGATCAAGCCGCTCGATCAAGCAGAGCGGTAAATCCTTTGCAGCATCCAGATGCTTAACCACAGGCCGATCAGGTGGGCAAACACCACCTGGGTGTTGCTCAGCACCGAGAGCATCTCGAGCGAGGTGATCGGGTAATTGGTGATGCGGCCGCCGGGGGTGGTCATGGCCCCGCCAAAGGCGAAGCCGGCCTGCATGGAGGCCTGGAAGAACAGGCTGCCCGCCAGGGATTGATAGCCCACCGCCCCGAGGGTCAGGCCCACCAAGTCGGCGACCAGGCCCCGCTTGATCAGGCGAGCCGTTTCCCCCTTGCTGGGCCGGGTGGGGCTGTTGAGGGCGCGGCCGCAGCGAATGATCAACCAGCTCTGCCAGAGGCACCAGAGCAACACGAAGAAGGCCAGCGAGGTGAGTGAGAGGCCCGGGGCTAGGCCGAGGGCCCGGTTGGTACCGCCGGCGATTTGACCGCCAATGTTGCTGAACAACAGCACCCCCATCACCACCACCGCCAGCACCACCTGGGCCCAGAACCGCACCCAGCCCATGCGCCTGAGGGCCGCTGAAATCAGCTGGATGTCAAGACGGTCGGCCATTGCGGCGGGATCGGGTGACCCAAAGTTGCCATGGGAGGATCGATTTGGCCTCCCTTGCCCGTGGGTTCCGTAGCGTTGATACCCCTGCGATCACCCCAGGACACCCGGCGGCCCACCGCCATTGCCCTGGGCAGTTTTGATGGCCTGCACCAGGGGCACCGCCGGGTGATTGCCGCCGTCACCGGCGCTGCGGCCAGGGCTGCGGGTTTGGTGCCCACCGTGGTGAGTTTTTGGCCCCATCCCCGGGAGGTGTTGCATGGGGACACCCGGCTGCGTCTGGATTTACCGGCTGAAAAGCTCGAGCTTCTTGAACCCTTGGGCATCGAGCAGCTGGTGCTTGTGCCCTTTGATCCGGGCCTGGCAGCGCTCCCGCCAGAGGCCTTTGTGGAGCAGGTGTTGGTGGGCCAGCTGGCCGCAGGCATTGTGGCCGTGGGTGAAAACTTTCGCTTTGGCAAGGGGCGCAGCGGCGATGCGGCAGCCCTGAGCGCCTTGGGCCAGCGCCATGGCCTGGCGGTGGAGGTGCTGCCGATGCTGTGGGATGGCCCCGAGCGGGTGAGTAGCAGCAGGATCCGCCGCGCCCTGGCGGCTGGGGATCTCCAGGAGGCACGCCGCCTGCTCGAGCGCCCCTATCGCTTCAGCGGCACCGTGGTGCGGGGCCGGGGCCTCGGCCGCAAGTTGGGCTGGCCCACGGCCAATCTCCAGGTGGATGGCCGCAAGTTTTTACCCCTCGAAGGGGTGTACGCCGCCATGGCCTCGGTGGCAGGTGCACCGCCGGTTCCGGCCGTGATGAATCTGGGGCCCCAGCCCACGGTGGATCCCACAGCCCCATCCGCGGTGGAAGTCCACCTGCTGGACCGTTCGCTGGAGCTGGTGGGCCAGGAGCTTCGGATCGAGCCGCTCAAGCTGCTGCGCACCCAGTGCGCCTTTGCCAACGTCGAGGCCCTCAGCACCCAGATTGGGGCCGATGCCGATGCCGCCCGCCAACTCTGTCGGGCCTATGCGGCCGGATAGGCGTGGGTGAGGCCCCAGCCGATGAAGGTGGCGATACCCCCCAGCAGCAGAATCCCTGAAATCAGTACGAGCATCGGGCTGCCCTGGTCCATGGCCACCGGCCTTACGCACAGCCCCCACCCTAAACAGCCCAAGCCATTACGCCATGCGTTCTGCCGATCCCTCCAACCCTGACCAACTGGCCGTGGCCCGGCTGCTTGACGCCAACCTCGATCGGTCGCGCGAGGGGCTGCGGGTGTTGGAAGACTGGGCCCGCTTTGGGGTGGATCGGGCCGATCTGGTGGCGCGCACCAAGGACATGCGCCAGCGCTTGGGCCGGCTGCACCGCGATGACTACAAGCTGGCGCGCCACACCGCCACCGACCCTGCCGCGGGCATGGGCCATCCCGCCCAACAGGAGCGCTTGAGCCCGTCCCAGATTGTGGGCGCCAATGCCGGGCGGGTGCATGAAGCCCTGCGGGTCTTGGAGGAATTTGGCCGCAGCATCGATCCTGAGCTGGCCAGCGAAGCTGCCGCCCTGCGCTACGGCCTCTACGACCTGGAGGTGGATTTGCTTCAGGCTTCTAGGGGCGGCCAGCAGCGCCGGCAGCTCCTGGCCCAATGCCACCTGTATCTGGTGAGCAGCCCGGTGCCAGGGCTCGAGGCCGTGGTGGCGGCGGCCCTGGGCGCTGGGGTGCGGCTGGTGCAATACCGGGCAAAAGACGGGTCCCCTGGTAGGCAGGACAGTGAGCCCATCGATGACAGCCAGCGGCTGCAGCAATGCCGCCAGTTGCGCCAGCTCTGCGCCAGCCATGGGGCCCTGTTCATCGTCAATGACCGGATTGATCTGGCCCTGGCCGTGGATGCCGATGGGGTGCACCTGGGCCAGGGCGATCTGCCCCCGGCGGTGGCGCGCCAGTTGCTGGGGCCCGAGCGGTTGATTGGCCGCAGCACCCAAAGCATCGATCAGTTGCGCCAGGCGGTGGCGGATGGTTGCGACTATGTGGGTGTGGGCCCGGTGAATGCCACGCCCACCAAGCCTGGCCGCGAACCGGTGGGCCTCGACTACGTGCGCCAAGCGGCGACCGAAAGCCCGATCCCCTTCTTTGCCATTGGCGGTTTGGAGTGCGCCAACCTGGATGCCGTGCTTCAGGCGGGGGGGCAGCGGGTGGCGGTGGTGCGGGCGATCACGGCCGCTGCTGATCCGGCAGCGGCCACCACGGCCCTGCTGCAGGCCCTGGGCAAACAGGCTTGATTGAGAAGCTTGATGCACAAGATCACCCCATGACCTCGATCACGATCCAGCTCAATGGCGAGGCGCGCCACTGTGCCGCGGGGCTGACCCTGCCAGAGGTGCTCGAAGCCTGTGGCTATCGGCCCCAATTGGTGGTGGTGGAATTCAATGGCGAGATTTTGCCCCGCAGCAGCTGGGTGGATCAGGCAGTGGTGGAATCCGATTGCCTCGAGGTGGTCACCATCGTGGGGGGTGGTTCCTAGATTTTGACCACTTGCAAAGGCGCCTTGGCGCTCCCCTCCCGCCGGCTTTTGAATCGCTGCCTGAGTTGGTTGGCTTTGCCAGTGCTCACCATGGCGCTCCTGGTGGCATGGCCTGAACCCAGTGGGGCCGCCAGTGGCGGCCGAATTGGGGGCGGCAGCTTTCGCTCCTCTCCCTCCATGGGCCGCAGTTATGGCGGTGGGGGCGGCTATCGCGGCGGCGGTTATGGAGGGGGCTATCGGGGTGGCTACGGGGGCGGTGGGATTGGCTTTCCCTTCCTGATCCCGATGTTTGGCTTTGGCGGCGGCGGCCTGTTTGGCTTTTTGGTGTTGATGGCCGTGGTGGGCTTGCTGGTCAATGCCGTTCGCGGTGGTGGTGGTGGCGGGCAGGCCCTGGCCCGAGGCCGGGGCGGTGATCTGGCCTACGGCGGCCGCACCGATGGTCCGGTGACCATTGCCCAGGTTCAGGTGGGCCTGCTGGCCACTGCCCGCGATCTGCAAACCGATCTGCGCCGGCTCGCCTCCAGTGCCGACACCAGCCAGGCCGCTGGGCTGCAGAAGGCTCTGCAAGACACCACCCTGGCCCTGTTGCGCCATCCCGATCTTTGGGTATACGCCAATAGCGAGGTGGGCCAGGTGCCCTTTACGAGCGCCGAATCCACCTTCAATCGCCTCTCGATGACCGAGCGCAGCAAGCTCGATCGCGAGATCACCAGCAACGTGGCTGGTCAGCGCCTTAAAGCTGGCGATGTGGCTTCTGGTGACAGCGACGCCAGTAGCGATTTCATCGCCATCACCCTGCTGGTGGCCAGCCGTAACAAGCTTGTACTTAAGGGTTCCGATACGGCCGAGCAGTTGCGCCAGTCGCTACAGCAATTGGGGGCTGTGGGCGTGGATGAGCTGATCGCCCTGGAAGTGATCTGGCAGCCCGAAGGGGTGGGCGAAGTGCTGAGCACCGATGCCTTGATTACGGCCTATCCCGATTTGCAACACCTCTAGGTCTTCCCGCCAAAGCTTTCTTCAGCGCCCTGAGCTCCCTTCCGCGTTACCCATTGGGTGAATACACCGGTGTCCAAATCAGTTGGCCCGGCCCAGGATCCGTAGGGCAGCCATGGCAGCCCCATAGCCGTTGTCGATGTTCACCACGGTCAGACCAGGGGCGCAGCTGGCCAACATGCCGTTGAGGGCTGCCTTGCCCCCCGCACTCACCCCGTAGCCCACGGCCACGGGTACGCCGATTACGGGCTGGGGCACCAGGCCTGCCACCACGGTGGGTAGGGCCCCTTCCGTGCCGGCACAGGCGATCACCACTGCTGCCGACGCCACGTCGGGAAGACGATCCAGCAGCCGATGCAACCCAGCCACGCCCACATCGAGCAGGCGCTCGCTGGCGATGCCATGGCAGGCCAGGGCCAGTTGGGCTTCGGCGACCACGGTCAGATCGCTGGTGCCGCCTCCCAGTACGGCCACGGTGCCCAGGTTGGGATTGGCGGCAGGCAGGGCTCCAGCGGTGAGGCAACGGGCCTCCGGGTGGTGGGTGATGGCGATCTCCGGCAGCAGCTCGATCACGGCCCGGGCCTTGGCGGGCTCCACCCGGGTGGCCAGGGCCAGCTCTGAAGCTGCATGAAAGCTGGCCACAATCGCGGCGATTTGCTCCGCGCTTTTGGTCTCGCCCCAGATGGCTTCAACCATGCCCAGCCGCTGGCGGCGCTGCAGATCTAACCGATGGTCGGGGTTGCCCATGGGCTCGGGATTGCTCAAGGTTTGGAGCTGATGCAGGGTTTTTCCCACACCATCTCCATCAGCCCCGGCGTCACCCAGACACTGGAATGGCCCACCCGCTGAGCTAGATCCAGGCTGGCAAAGCCTGGTCCGCAGCCCAGGTCCAGCAGCCGCTGGCCCGTTCCCCAGCCGGCTTGCTGCCAGGCAGCCAGGCAGTCATCGCGCCAGATGGCGTGTTGGCGTTGCAGCCGCTCCCGCTCCCGCTCGTGGCTGCCCAGCACGTAGCTGGCGCTTTCGCCGGACGCTGTCACTGGGGTTGGAGGGCGAGAGGTTGCAGTTCCCCTTCAAACACCAGGGGGAAGGGATTGCCT
>CANHGA010000010.1 GCA_947460085.1 Synechococcaceae cyanobacterium | reverse complement strand
GGCCAGCCTTGTCCCCCACCTTTGACCTGTGGTCGGCCCCCAGGGCCCCGCCCCAACCCCATGGATTCCGTTCCCCGAGCCCCCCACCCCGGCCAGCCCCCCTTGATGCTGGCCTCGCCCCTGGCGGCAGAAGCCCAAGAGCCATCCGGTGAACCGGCTGATGATCCCTACAGTCCGGGCCCCCAACCGCTTTCTTACCTGCTGGGTGTGCTGATCGCCCTGGCCACCGCCGTTGTGCCGATCGCCACGGTCCTTGGTGGACGTTCTTTGGAGATCAGCCCCCAGGGCCTGAATGGATCGACTGGATCGGCTGCAAGCCCCTCTAGCGCCGCCTCTGCAGGAGAAATCCCTCGTAGCCCAGGGCCTGGAACACCCGGGCTGGATCCCCAAAGCCAGCCGCATTGACCAGGGCCGTCAGACGGGCTTCGCCGATCGGGTGAAGACCCTGGGTCAGGGGCTCTAGATCGGCCCCGTCCGTCTCGAGGCCACTGGCCCTTTGGAAGCCCAGCCAGGCTGCCTGCACCTGGCTCTGGAGGGGAGAGCGTTCCGGAGCCATCAGATCGACGAGCACCAATTGGCCCCCCGGCTCCAGGCTGCGGGCCAAGGCGGTGAGGAAGGCGAGTTTGCTGCCGTCGTCAGGCAAGGACTGCAACACCAAAACCGAAAGGGCCCCGCAAAAACGGCTGTCCGCGTCGAGGGCTTCCACCGTGGTCTGCTGCCAGTGAATCGAGCTGCTGCGCTCGCCCAAGCGGGATTTGGCGGCCTGGAGCATCTCGTTGGAGGGATCAATCGCCCAGAGTTGCCAATCGGGCCGTTGGGCTTGGGCCTCCACGAGTTCGGCGCCGGTGCCGCAGCCCGCCACAAGCACGGAGGCCCCCGCTGGAGATCCCAACGGGGAGGCCGCCAGGAGGGCCACGGAGAGCCGAGCCAGGCTGGCGTAGCCAGGAATTAACTGCTGGACCGTGAGGTCATAGCCCAAGGGAGCAGCCACGGGGTGACGGCAACAGCCCCGATGTTAGGGAAGGTGCCGGGCGTGGCTTAAGTTAGGCGGCGCCATTGACACCGTTCGACCGTGCCCACCATCCGTTTTGAACAGGAAGGCCAGCAGGTCGGATGCATTGAGGGTGCCAATCTGCGCAAAGCGGCCCTCGATGCCGGAATTAATCCCTACAAGGGCCTCAACAACGTCAACAACTGCGGTGGCCTTGGCCAGTGCGGTACCTGCGTGATGGAAGTTCTCGAGGGTGCCCAGAACCTCTCTCCCCGCAGTGACGTCGAACAGGTTTACCTGGCTGATCGGCCCGCCAACTTCCGCTTGAGCTGCCGCACCAGCGTGAACGGGGACGTCACCGTCCGGACCAGGCCGTCCAACGCGGTGGGCCAGGGATCCAACAGCCTGCTGGGTGCCCTTAAGGCTTTGATTGGCAAATAGCCGATCTTTCGGGCCCAGCCCCCGCAAGCTGCCCATAGAGACAAGGCTCCGCCAGGGGCCCATAGAGACAAGGCCCCCCCAGGGGCCTTTTTGATGCACACCCTCCGCTTGGTTCCGTGAAGCTCTACAGCTACGCCCAGTGCTCCACCTGCAGCAAGGCGATCCAATGGCTCAAAGCCCATGGCCATCAGCCCGTGCCGATCGACATCACCAGTTCCCCGCCTAGCCGCTCGGAATTGGAACTGGCCCTGCAGCAACTCGGGCGCAAGCGGCTGTTCAACACCAGCGGCAAGAGTTACCGGGCCCTTGGATCCGCCGTGGTTCAGGCCATGGATGACCAGCAAGCCCTCGATGCCCTCGCAGCCGATGGCAAGTTGATCAAACGCCCCTTTCTGATCACTGCCGCCGGGACGGTGCTCACCGGCTTCAATCAGGAGGAGTGGCAGGCCCAGTTGTGAGGGCATCCAGCTCCCGAATCAAGGCATCGATCCCCGAACGGCTGATCTGACTCAAATAGGTGCCCTTGAGGTCGTCAATCAGGGCACAGAGGAGTTCCTGGGAGCGGACCAACCCTTCGCCGCGCTCCAGGGCCGTCGCCAGCTCCTCCCAGAACCGATCAATCACCTGCTGCAGCAGATCCAGTTGCACGGCGTCGCGGCGGCCTAGCTGGTTGCCCGTGCTGCGGGCCAGGTCCAAGAGGCTGTCCACCATGCCACCGGCCAGTTGTTTGCTAAGGCCCGTTTCCACTTGCAGCAAGGGCTTGAGCTGGCGTAAGGGCCCAGGCACCACGGTGCGATCGAGGCTTTGGCGCAGGGTGTAGCCCAGCACCCCTTGCAGCTCAGGCCCCAGCCGAGGCAACACCTGGCCCAACACCAGGGGAGCCCAAATCCGCACGAGCTCAACCACCTCCCGCTCCCCGTTGGTGTTGCTCACGCTCTGGTGGCTACGCAGCCGGCGAATCTGCTGGGGCCACTGGCGCGATCGGATGATTCCCTGGGCCCCATCGAGCAATTGCAAGGCCAAGACTTCAAACAGCTCGACGGCCAACAGCGCCACGACGGCCCGGCTTACCACCGCCCGGAGGGGCTCGATGTTGATCAGCCCGGAGCTCTGCAGGCGCTCGATGACCGGCACAAGCCGTAACCAGCGCCAAAACGGCAACAGCAACGGCAGATCCACCCAGCGGCGAAGCAGGGCGTCGCGCCAACGCAAACCAGGCAGGCGGCGGCGCAAGCGAATCACCCGCAGCCCAATGTCGAGGGCAAAGACGCTCTGGAACAACAGCAGGTCGATCCGCCAAAAATGGTCGGTGGGGCGACCATTGCCATCGATGGAGCGCCAATAGTTGGTGGCCACCAGCGGCAACACCTGGCCCTGCCAAAAGGCCCTTTCCTGGGCCCAGCCCTGCTGCTCCAGCCACGGGGCGCTTAAAAGCTGGGCGGCAGCTTGACGGGCCGAGTTCTGGTTGGCCCGTTGGCGCAGGCGGTATTTGATTTTTTCGAGGGTGGCCGAACCTTCTGAAGCCAAAAATGGATTGGCATCAATCAACTCGGCGGTGAGCTGGGCCTGGTGCTTGAGCAGCGACCGCTGCTCTGGGCTCAAGGGTTGGCCCTGCTTTAGGGGGAGTAGGGCCCGGTCCAGGACCCGAAATTGGCCCAGGTAGGCCTGGGTCTCCCTGTGGGGTTCGATGCCCTTGATCGGATCAATCCAGGGGGTGATGTCGGGAATCGCCCCCAGGGGCACCACCAGGGGCACCGAGGGAATGGGGTAGAGGTTCCGCTGCAGCCAGAAGGTGCGCAGCGGGACATAGCTGATGTCGAAGGCGACCCACACCAGGTTCACACTGGCCCATACCGCCACAAAACGGTCCCAGCCCCTGGTCCAGGGGCCCGGGGCTTGGGAGACCTGGTCTTGCCAGCGGGGACGGGCCATCAGGGGAATTCTCGATGGGCGCAGGGGTGCCTAATCTGACGTGTCCGGGAGGGATTCAGGGTTGAGCGACAACAGCAAAGCATCAGCTGATGCCCCTGAAGACGGGCAAGACGGGCAAGACCCTCAAGACAAAGCCAAGTCGCAGCCAAAGGAAAGCGCCTGGGCTTTTTGGCGCAGCGTGGTGATCACCTTGGCGGTGGCCCTTGGCATTCGCCAGTTTTTGGTGGAGGCCCGCTACATCCCCTCGGGATCGATGTTGCCCGGGCTGCAGATTCAGGACCGGCTCCTGGTCGAGAAACTCAGCTACCACAAGAGGGCTCCCCAGCGGGGGGACATCGTGGTCTTCCATTCCCCCTATCACTTCGATCCGGTCCTCTCCAGTGCCAGTGACCGCAATCCCCTGCGCTGCCTGGTGGTGAACCTGCCCTTGGTGAGCAATTTGCCGGGTATTGCCAATCCCGCCTGCGACGCCTTCATCAAGCGGGTGATTGCCTTGCCTGGCGAACAGGTGAGCGTGGATCCCACGGGCCATGTGGCGATCAATGGGCGCAGGTTGAGCGAGCCCTACGTGAGGAAGTACTGCCAGGTGGATGCCCAGGGATTGGGTCCTTGCCGGACCCTCAATGGGGTGGTGCCCAAGGGCCACGTACTCACCCTGGGGGATAACCGGGCCAACAGCTGGGATGGTCGGTTCTGGCCAGGGGGTGCTTACCTGCCCCATAAGGAAATCATTGGCCGGGCCTTCTGGCGCTTTTACCCCTTCAACCACACGGGGGGATTGACGCCTAAAGCAGCCAGTCTTCAGCCCCGGTGAGGCCCGTGGCGCGAATCTGCCCCTTCAGGGCTGCGCCTAGGAGGGGCTGGTTGGCGGCCAGGGAAAGCGAATTCTGGCGCTGCCAGGTCCAGGGGGCTTCGGGATCAAACAGCAACCAGCGGCGGCTGCCGATCTCCAAACGCTCGGGGGTCTCGCCAAGCAGCTGGGAGCCGCCCCAGCAGAGCACCTGCCAAAGCTGGGCGGGAGTCCAGCCGCGGCGGGCTACCAGCTCTTGCCACAGCTGGGGCAACACCAGGCCCCCGGGGGCCCCATGGCCGGCGACCCCTGGGCGCCGCTGATCCAATGGCAACAGTTGCTCCTCCGCATCCAAGGGGCTGTGATGCACGGCCACCGCGGTGATCAGTCCGGAAGCCAAGCCCGCAATCAGGGCTTCGCGATCCCGGGGGCTGCCCAGGGAGGGCACCAGGCGCCACCCTTCGGCCGTGGGATCGAGCTGGCCGCTATCGGCCACCAGGTGCCACCAGCCCACGCTGGCCATGGGCAGCTGATCCCCATCCCTGGGCCCGGATCGCTGCTGCTCGAGCAGGTCGACCCCCGCGGCGGTGGAGAGGTTCATCAGCACCAGGTTTTTGGAGCCTGGTAGGGCTGCCAGGGCCAAAAGGCTGGAGAGCGGCAAGGTTTCGCTGACCGTTGGATCGAGAGGCCAGCCAGCGCGCAGGGCCTCGACCCCTTCCCGCACAAATCCACTGGCGCAGAGCGAAACCTGCCGGGGCGCCACCAAGAGCGGGGCATCGCCCATCTCTCCGAGGGCCAGGCCCCGCTCCAGCAAGGCCAGGGGCGGGTGTTCATCGCCGCCAGCGAGGCCCACGGCACCGGCGGCCAGTTGGTCGGCGTGACCGGCCAGGTCTTGATCGGAGCCTTCCTGGCTGAAGCTGCCCCAGAGCCGCAGTCGCATCGGTGCGGGCCAGCGCAGGCCAAGCCGTTCCGGGCGATCGCGCCACCAGGAGGCCCATGGCAGCAGCCCAACCGTGCCGTAGCCCCCAGCCGCCGCCGCCCTTGCCAGGCTGGCCAAGGTTTCGCAGCGGCCCCCGAGGGGGTCGTCCAGCACGCTGTGGGGATCCACCAGGGTGGGGGCCAGTAGCCAACCGTTGGCTTCGATCGGCGTGAGGCCCTGCTCCTGGGCGCTGGAGGCCACCGGGTCGCCCCAGTTCAGGAGCGCCCCGGCGGGATCGATCAGGGCGTCCGTGGTCGCGATGGGCTGCCCGGGGCCTGGGAGTACCGAAACCTGACGCAGCCAGAGGGGTTGCATCAAGGCTTAGAGCGCACCCGCTGCGGTGCGATCCAAAACCCCACCCAGGTGGGAGGTGAGGTTCATGGCAGCCACCACCGGCCGCTCCCCTGGGCCATTGGGGTAATCAATCACCGTGACGCCCCCGTTGCCCTGTTTGATCGCCCAGATGTCGGCAGGGGTGAGCCCTAACAGCGCACAAAGAATGGCCTTGTTGACCGCATCGTGGGCAACCACCAGGGCGGTTTCATCGTTGCCCAGGCTGGCGGCAATCCGATTCCAGGTGGCCAGGGAGCGATCCCAGACGTCGTGAATGGTTTCCCCTTCCGGCATTTGCACGGTTTCTGGGGCCCGCTTCCAAGCGGCGAGCAACTCCGGCCAACCCTCGGCGATCTCCTGCTCCAGGCGGCCTTCCCACAGCCCATGGCCAATTTCGACGAGGCCGGTGGTGCTGGTGAGGGGAACCCCGGGATGGGCCGCCAGGATCGCTTCAGCGGTTTGCCTGGGCCGGGCCATGCAACTGGTGTAGGCCCGCTGAATGCAGACCGGAGCCAGCACGTTGCTGGCCGCCTCAGCCTGGGCCCGCCCATTGGCGTTGAGGGGAATATCAATTTGGCCTTGGAAGCGACCCTCGCGATTCCAATCAGTCTCCCCGTGCCGCACCAACAACAGGCGAGGGCCTGGGCCCTTGGCCGGGATCGGCTCCCCCAGGTGCCCCACCCCATTGAGGGATTCGACCTGTACGGCGGTCCCACCGTCGGCTCCAGGGGCCAGGTTCAACACCGAGATCGAGCAGTTGTCCACCCGCAGCCGTCGGAACCCCGTAAGCGGCAACCCCAGCAGACACAAGATCAGGCAGCGCAGGATGGCGTTGTGCCCCACCACCAGAACGGTTTTTTCCGTCTTGGCAGCGAGGCCATCCGCCTGGTCGGCCAGGAGCCGTTGTTTGAATTGTTCGGCCTGCTGGAACAGCTCCTGCAGGGGGATGTAGGTGCTGCCGTCCCCTCGGCTGAGCTGCATCGCTTCAGGTGTCTGGCGCCATTGGGCTTCCTGGGCAGGGAAGCGCTCCTTGACTTCGCTGCGCAGCAGCCCACTCCATGGCTCCAGGTCGATTTCCAGCAGGTCGTCGCACAGCTGGGCTTCCAGGCCTTGGCCCTGCTCGGCCAGGAGGGCCGTTGCTGTGTCCTTGGCCCTGCGCAGGGGAGAGGTGTAGGCCTGGTCAAAGGCGAGATCCACCAGCGCCGTGCCGCTGGCCCGGGCCTGCTCCACGCCCTCAGGGGTGAGGGCGGCCAGGTCATCGCGCCCCTGGATGCGGTGCTCAATGTTGAAGCTGCTTAGCCCGTGGCGGACCAACACAATCCGGAGGGGCACGGGTCAGGGGCTGCTCTCGGGCCATCGTATGAGAGAGGAGAATCGGGGCTCCCTTGTGTGCCCTGCGGTTGATCGTTAGCGCCCCCAAATCCCCCCGGGGCACCCCGGCTTGGAAAAGCCTGCTGGCGCTCTTGAGCCTGGTGCTCAGTGGTCTGCTTTGGCTGAACGGCCTGGTGGACAGTTTGCAGCGCCCTTCGGTGGGCAATGCCCTTGCCCTGCGCCAGCTCGAACTCTCCGTGCTGGCGGCGCCGGCCTTGCCCGCACCCCTGAAGGGTTTGCTGGGTGGCGTTGCCCCTGCCGCAAGCCTGCGCGAAGCGCTCGAGCAGCAGATCGACCAGTCCGAAGCCCCCTCCCCCCCTGGCCAGGTTCTGGAATTGGCGTTGCTGGTGCAGCAGGCCGGCGATTCGACCAAGGCCAGCCAACTCTTCACCGACCTGATGGGCCAGGTCAGCCCAGAGCAACGCCCTTTGATTGCCTCCCTGGCGGCCCCATCCAGCCAAGGGGCACCCCTGCAAGCCGGCTGGATCCTGTCGCCCCTGCAGCAGCAGTTGGTTTGTGATCGGCTGAACCAGCTGGGTACACCTGCCTCCGCCACGGGCCCTTGCGCCGCCGCCAACGATGGTCAACGCCAGGCCGCTGTGCATGAAAACGCCTTGTTGCGCCTTTTGGGCCTGAGTGCGGCTCCGGTGCTGCTCCTGCTCCTGGGCAGCGGTTTTTTACTGAGGGAGCTCTGGCAGCGCTGGCGCCACAAGGCCCCTCCGCTGGCAGAGCTGGTGGGGCCACCGTTGGATTTAGTGGATGTGACCTTGCTCGTCGCCGGTGGGTTTGTGGTGTGCGGTGAACTGCTCACCCCCCTGTTGCTGGCCCCAGTGCTTCAAAACAGCCTGGGATTTCTCAAAGCCGATCCGGCCCTGCAACAGGCGGTGGCCGTCCTGGGCATGTATCTGGGGTTGATGAGCCTGCCCCTGTTGATTCTTTGGGCCCAGTTGAGGGGGAAGGCGCCGAAACCGGAAGGGGGCTGGCTGCAATGGCGCTGGCGGCCGTTGGTTTCCGCCTTGCGTCAAGCCTTCATCCAGGTGCTGAAGGTGTTGCCCTTGGTCACCCTGGTGGGCTGGCTGTTTGATCAGCTGGTCAGCAAGGCCAGCGGCAGCAATCCCCTGTTGGAGCTGGTGCTCACCACCACGAATCCCTGGGCGTTGCTGTTGTTTTCAATCACTGCCATGGTCTTGGCGCCCCTGTTTGAGGAGACCCTGTTTCGGGGTGTCCTGCTGCCGGTGCTTGGTCAGCGCTACGGGGGCCTTTGGGGTGTGGTGATCAGCGCCCTGGTGTTTGGGATTGCCCATCTCAGCTTGGGGGAGCTGCCAGCCCTGTTTGTGCTCGGTCTGGGCCTGGGTTGGCTCCGCCTGCAGAGCGGTCGCTTGGGCCCCAGTGTGTTGATGCACGGCCTGTGGAATGGCCTCACCTTTGCCAATTTGTTGTTGTTGGCGGGTTAAGCCGAGTCAAGGCCTTGCTGTAGGCCCTTGGGGATGGTTCACTTGCGCAGCGCAAGTACCCCCGTTTTGGTTGCCTCGTTTACCTCCCAACAGGCAGCCCCCCAGGCCCCTCGCCCTAGGCGCTCCAATCCCAGGCTAGGCCAGGGCAAGCGAGCCCTCCAGCTCCTGCAGGGCTCCCTGTCGGGTCGCAAGGTTGAACGGCGTTCGCCCTTGCTGGCTGGCTTCCATCGCGCTGCCGATGGCACCTTGGTTGGTCTCGGCCTTTGCATGGTGACCTTGAGTGGGCTCACCTTGCATTGGCAAACCCAATGGGGTCGCAACTACGAGCAACTGGAAGCCTCCCAGGCGCTCGGCCAGCGGATGCAGGAATCGGCTGCGGTCTTGGAGCAGCATCACCTCGGCGCCGTCAAGCGCCCTGGCCAGCTGGTGCCCACCAACAGCGAGAACCTCATCTACCTGCCATCGGTCCAGAAGAGTCCCCAGTCCCAGGCGGCGGCCCTCCTCACCAGCATCCAAATGGCTCCGATCCGCTCCGGCTATTGATCGGCCACTGAATGGCTCCCCGTCCTCCAGCACCTTCCGTTCGAGCCAGCCGCCGCCCTAGGGCGCCCAAGGGGCCTGGCCAGGACCATCGGGTTTTGGCCCTGCAGCCAGTGCCAGCGAGGAGGCTGATCGCTGTGTATCTGGTGCTTTGCGCCGGCTTGGGCGGGCTTGGCATCAGGCTCGCTTGGCTCCAATTGGTGGAAGGGGGCAACCTCGAAGCCCGGGCCCGCTCGATCCAAACCCAGTCGACTAACCCGATCGGCGAGCGCCGCACGATCGTTGACCGCACCGGCAGCCTCGTGGCCCTCGATGAGGAGCGCTTCACCCTTTGGGCCCATCCCCGCTATTTCAACTTTCCAGGCGATGCCCCCCTGAAGGTTCGTCCTGCCCAGGACGTGGCTACCAAGCTGGCGGCCGTCTTGGCCGTGCCCAAGGCCACCCTGCTTTCGGCCATGGCGAGCAAGCGCAGCGGCGTCAAGTTGGCCACCGACCTTGATCCCGAAACCGCCGGTCGGGTGAGGGCCTTGGGGATCAGCGGCCTGGATTTGGAGGCCTACCCCCATCGCATCTATCCCCAGGGCAGTCTCTTCGCCAACGTGGTCGGCTTTTTGAACCTCGAGCGGGTTCCCCAGGCCGGGCTCGAGCAAAGCCGCAACAGGGATCTCAAGCGCCATGAGACGCCGCTGCGCATGTTGCGGGGAGCCGATGGCACCCCCCTGCCCGCAGGCCTTTCAGCGGGCACCCTCTATGGCGATGACCTGCGCCTGCAGCTCACCCTCGATGCCCGCCTGCAACAAGTGGCCCAACAGGCCCTCGTCCAACAGGTGAAGCAATGGCATGCCAAGCGCGGGGCTGCCCTGGTGATGGATGTGCGCAACGGCGAAATCCTCGCCCTGGCCTCCACCCCCACCTACAACCCCAATACCTTCTGGAAGTTCAAGCCGGGGCTGTTCCGCGAGTGGTCGGTGCAAGATCTCTACGAACCCGGCTCCACCTTCAAGCCGATCAATTTGGCGATTGCCCTGCAGGAGCGGGCCATTGATCCCAACGGCAAGGTGATCGATAACGGCCGCCTCTCGATTGGCGGTTGGCCGATCTTCAACCACGACCGTAAGGCCAATGGGGTAATTGATTTCCCCACCTTGCTTCAGGTCTCAAGCAACGTCGGCATGGTCCAGGCCATGAAGCACGTCAAGCGGGATCGCTTTTGGCAATGGATGCACACCTTTGGCATCGATGCCACCCCCGACACCGACCTGCCAGGCGCCGTGGCCGGAGAGCTCAAGACCAAGGCCGATTTCGTGGGCCAACCGATCGAATCGGCGGTGGCTTCCTTCGGCCAGGGCTTCTCCCTCACGCCGTTGAAATTGCTGCAATTGCACGCCATGCTCGCCAATGGCGGTCGCTTGGTGAGCCCCCACATCACCCGGGGGCTGCGCTCCGGGGATGCCCTTGCCAGCCCGGCCCCCAACAGTGGGGTTCCCCTGCTTGATCCAGGGGTGACCCAAACGGTGATGCGCTGGATGGAGAGTGTGGTCGAAAAGGGCAGCGGCAAGGGCGCCCGCATTCCGGGCTATCGCATCGGGGGTAAAACCGGTACCGCCCAAAAGGCCGAACGGGGCGTTTACATCCCGGGGGCCCGCATCTGCAGTTTTGTGGCCCATCTCCCCATTGATGATCCCCGCTACGTGGTTTTGGTTGTCGTGGATGAACCTCAAGGCGGCAATGCCTATGGATCTACGGTGGCCGTTCCCGTGGCTAAGCAGATCATCGAGGCGTTGCTCGTGCTCCAGGGCATCGCCCCGTCGGTGCCCACAAAACTGCCCATCAAACCGTCAACGACATTGGCAACGCCACTGCCAACGCCAGTGCTTGCCCCCGCCAAGCCCCCTGCGGCTTTGCGCGGTTAAGGGGTCTAGGGCTGGCCGCTCTGTTGGCGTTTCTTCCTGTGTGGACGTCCCCTGTGTTGGCGTTCCCTCAAGCTTGGCCAAGGCAGGAGGGCTTTCTCAGGGGCACTGGCTAGCGTGAACCCAACAAGGGGGATGCCCCAACTGCACGCCGATGGCCAACCTGCTCGATCAACTCGCCGCCATGACCGTGGTGGTGGCCGACACCGGCGACATCGATGCGATCAAGCAGTTCACCCCCCGCGATGCGACCACCAATCCATCCCTGATCTTGGCCGCGGCCCAGATCCCGACCTATCAAGATTTAATCGACCGCTCCTTGAAGGAAAGTCGAGAGGTGATGGGAGCCGATGCCTCTGCCGAACAGGTGGTGCGGGAGGCCCTGGATGAAATCTGCGTCACCTTTGGTAGGGAGATTCTCAAGATCGTGCCGGGTCGGGTCTCAACCGAGGTGGATGCACGCCTCAGTTACGACACCGAAGCCACCATCGCCAAGGCCCGCAAGCTGATTGGTTTGTATCGGATGGCCGGGATTGGCACCGATCGGGTGCTGATCAAAATTGCGTCCACCTGGGAAGGTATCAAGGCCGCTGAAAAACTGGAGCGCGAGGGCATCCATTGCAACCTCACCCTGCTCTTTGGCTTTGCCCAGGCGGTGGCCTGTGCGGAAGCAGGGGTGACCCTGATTTCTCCATTTGTGGGGCGCATTCTCGATTGGTTCAAGAAAAGCACCGGCCGATCGAGTTATCCGGGCCCGGAAGATCCAGGCGTGCTTTCCGTGAGCCAGATCTTCAACTATTTCAAGACCTACGGCTACAAAACCGAGGTGATGGGGGCGAGTTTCCGCAACACCGACGAAATCATCGAGCTGGCGGGATGCGATTTGCTCACCATCTCCCCTGGCTTACTCGACCAACTGCGCCAAACCGAGGGGGAATTGCAGCGCAAGCTCAACGCCTTTGATCCCCAGCCCACCCAGGAGCAGATTCAGCTCGATGAGGTGGCGTTCCGGTCGATGCTGCAGGCCGACACCATGGCAACAGAAAAGCTGGACGAGGGCATCCGGGGGTTCACCAAGGCCATCGAAACCCTGGAGGCCCAGCTCGCCCACCGGCTGGCCCAACTGGAAGGGGGCGCAGCCTTCGGCCACGCAGTGCACGAAATACTCTTGCTTAATGACCTCGATGGCGATGGCTGCATCAGCCGCGAGGAATGGTTGGGCAGCGATGCCGTCTTTGATGCCCTCGACACCGATCGTGACGGCAGGCTGATGCCCGTCGATGTGCAAGCAGGCCTGGGCGCCGCCTTGGGCTTCCCGGCCCCTTGACCTGGGTGGGGCCCGGTAGTTAAAGATTTCTCCAATTCTTGTGTGTGCTGATGAATGCCCTCGACACCATGCGCGCCCTCGCCAGCACCGGTGAGGTGATCACCGTTGAAGAAGGGGAGCTGATCTTTACCTCCGGGGAGTCGGGTAACTGCATGTTCGGCCTGCTCGAGGGGTCGGTGGAACTCAGCTGGAATGGCGACCAGGGCCATGAGCAGATCAATGCCGGCGACGTCTTTGGCGCGGGAGCTTTGGTGACCAGCGATCACCGCCGCTATGGCAATGCCAAGGCCCTCAGCCGCTGCAAAATCCTGCGGATGAACCGGGAGAAATTCCTGTTTGCCGTGCAGGAATCGCCGATGTTTGCCATCGAGCTGCTGGGCTCCATTGATCAACGGCTGCGCCAGCTCAAGGACTGCACAAAGAGCTAGGGCCTTTTGGCTAACTCTTGCTCTGAAACAGGAGTCGCTTGATCACCCGTTGGGCGATGTCGCCATAGCCCATGTCCCCCGAGAGGATTTGGCCGATGCGCTGGGGTGCCGTTGGGCGCTTGACCCCCAGTTGATAGCCCACCTTCGGCAGGCGATAGAAGACCTGGGCGATGCGCTTGCCCCAGGCCATTGAATCGCCCCACTCCCTTTTCATTTGGGCGGTGTAATCCTCTAGGGCCTGGGCATCTCCGCCCAGCCACCGCTCGAGGGCTGCGGCGGCGCGGCAGCCGCTGAGCAGGGCGGGCCTCAACCCTTCCGCTAGGAATGGATCGCACAGGGAGGCCGCATCGCCAACGGCCACGGCCCCTGCCGTTGGGCCGCTGCCATGGAGGGCATGGTGCCCATCCCAAATCCGCAGCAGGCCGGAGCGCCGTTCGCCTGCATCGGCGGCAAAGCCAAGGCGGGGGAGCAGTTGGGAGAGCACCGCATCGCTATCGGCGGCGTCTCGGCCAATAAAGGTGCCCACGCCAATGCTGTAGCCCCCTTCCCTCGGAAAGGCCCAGCAAAAGCCATGGCGGACCAAGCCAAATTCAAAGTAGGCCGTGTGTTTTTCGGCCACCGGGCCCTCCAGATCCACCGACACGGTGGAGGCAAACCGGGGTTTCGCGGGCCCCAGCCCCAGCTGCGCTGCCAACTGGGAGCCCGATCCATCGGCGATCACCACAGCCCGGCAGCGGTAGTCGCCGGCTTCACTTCGAACCCGCCAATGGCCGCCCTCCCCAGGGCCGCCCTCGCGAGCGGCCGAAAGTACCGTGGTGCCTTCGACAACGGTGGCCCCCGCAGCCTTGGCTTGCTCGATCAGGTAGGCATCGAGCACGGAGCGCCGAACGATCCAAAAGGGGGCATCCCCAGCCAGGACCGCCGTGACGGGATCCTCCAAGCACCAGCTGAAGCGCACCTGTTCGATCACCGAGTCAACGGCAGGGCTCAGATCGAAGGGAAAGAGCCGCTGCACGGATGCGGCCATGCCACCGCCACAGGGTTTGCTGCGGGGGAAGCGCTGCTGTTCGAGCACCACCACCGAGCGTCCGCCCTTGGCGAGGTGGAAGGCGGCAGCGCCGCCGGCAGCGCCGCCGCCAACAACGACCACATCCCAGTTTTGGGTGGGCGTTTCCAGGGTCTGGCTCAAACCTTGAGGATGTCCTTTTCTTTTTCGGCCAACAGTTTTTCGAGCTGGGTAATGAACTTGTCGGTCACCTTTTGGACCTTCTCCTGTTCATCACGGCTTTGATCCTCCGAGAGATCGCCATCCTTTTCTTGTTTCTTGATGCGATCGATCGCGTCGCGCCGCACATTGCGCAGGGCTACCTTGCCTTCCTCCGCATATTTCGCGGCCAGTTTGCAGAACTCCTTGCGGCGTTCCTCGGTGAGGGGCGGAATATTGATCCGAATCACCTTGCCGTCGTTGTTGGGGGTGAGCCCTAAGTCACTCAGGGAGATGGCCTTCTCGATCAAGCCCATGGCGCTGCCATCAAAGGGCTGGATCTGGATCGTTTGGGCGTCGGGGGTGGAGATGGTCGCGAGCGACTTCAAGGGGGTATCTGCGCCGTAATACTCCACGCTGACCTTGTCCAGCAGGGACGGGTTCGCCCGACCGGTGCGGATCGTGTTGAAAGTGCGCTGGGTCGATTCCAGCGATTTGCTCATACTGGCGTCCAAATCCATGGCGATGCTCGGCTCTCGGTCAGGCAGGTTGGATGCGGGTGCCGATGGGCTCACCCGAAACGGCCCGGCCGATATTGCCGGGACCAAACAGATCAAACACCACGATGGGAATCGAGTTGTCCTTGCAGAGGGCAATGGCGGTGCCGTCCATGACCTCCAGCTCGCTGCTCAGCACCTCGAGGAAGGAGAGGCTTTCGAAGCGAACGGCATCGGGATATTTGTTGGGGTCCTTGTTGTAGACACCATCCACCTTGGTGGCCTTGAAGACCACATCCGCCCCGATCTCTGCCGCCCGCAGGGCAGCCGTGGTGTCGGTGGTGAAAAAGGGGTTGCCCGTGCCAGCAGCAAAGATCACAACCCGGCCCTTCTCCATGTGGCGAATGGCTTTGCGGCGGATGTAGGGCTCGGCCACTTCCTGCATGGAGATGGCGCTCTGAACCCGGGTCGGAACACCGGCTTGCTCGAGGCCGTCCTGGAGGGTGATGGCATTCATCACCGTGGCGAGCATGCCGACGTAGTCGGCGGTGGCGCGGTCCATGCCGGCGGCCGATCCCTTGAGGCCGCGGAAGATATTGCCGCCGCCCACCACGATGGCCAATTGGGTGCCCTTGGACACCACGCCGGCGACGTCCTTGGCAATGGATTGAACGATCGCTGGATCAATCCCATAGCCCTGCTCGCCCATCAGCGCCTCGCCGCTGAGTTTGAGGAGCACGCGCTTGTAACCCATTGAACCTGGTTATTTGCCTGACCGTAGCAACGGCCCTGCGGTCTGCCGGCCAAACCGTTACTGCAGTCACAACCGCCCCCTAAAACTCAATGCCCCGTTGGGCCTTGACTCCCTGCTCCCGGAAGGGATGGCGCACCAATTTCATTTCCGTTACCAGGTCAGCCCGCTCCACCAAGGCCGCTGGTGCCCCCCGGCCCGTGAGGGCCACGTGGGTCAGCTCGGGCCTGAGGGAGAGGCCTTCGATCACCTGGTCCACGGCGAGATAGCCCAGCTTGAGGGCCACGTTGACCTCATCGAGCACCACCAACTTGCGGCCTGGATCGGCCAAGTAGGTGAGCGATGTCTGCCAGGCCTGCTGGACCAACTCCCGATCCCGATCCCGGTCCTGGGTTTCCCAGGTGAAGCCTTCGCCGAGGGCATGCCAGTGCAGGGCTTCGCCGAAGAGGGCCAGGGCCTTGGCTTCCCCGGGCTGCCAGCCCCCCTTGATGAACTGCACCACTGCGACCTGGTCGCCATGGCCCAGGGTTCGCAGGACCAGGCCCAGGGCGGCGGTGGTTTTGCCCTTGCCATCGCCGGTGAAGACCATCACCAGGCCCTTTTCCAGGTTCCGCTCGCCGACGCGCTGTTGTTGGACCTCCTTGCGGCGGGCCATGCGTCGCTTGTAGCCATCTTGATCGGTTTCCGGGGCCAAATCCCCACCAGGACCAAGGACCTGGGCGGCCTGGTCGGCGGCCAACAGATCGCCCGGGGTGATCCCGGGGGAAGTGATGTCAGGCAAGGGGGGCAAGGGGAAGGATCTTGGCTGCCACTCTGGCGGTTCAGCCTGGGGCTTAGGCGGCCTTTGCCTGGGCCAGGCGGGCCAGGGCCGTATCCACGGCTTGCTGTTGATCGCGCCGGGTAATCCAGTGGTGGTAAGTGCGGGTGTGAATCGCCACCGAGTGGCCCATCATGCGCGCTGAAACCGTGTCGGGTAGGCCGATGTGAATGGTGCGCACCGCCCAGGCATGGCGCAGGTCGTAGGGGGTGTGGTTGAGCCCATAGCGGTGGAATTGCTCGGCCACCCGCCGGCCCACCTGCTGCAGGGTGGTGCGCCGCAGATCCGTGCCGACCTGGGGCAACAACTGGGGAGCTTCCCCCAATTGCTCCAGGCCAAAGCGCTCCACCCAATCCGGCTGGAACGGCCACACCTGGTGCTCGCCGGTTTTGCTGGTGGGCAGCACGCGAATCACCCGATCGCCGCCAGGGGCCAGGGCCGAGAGGTCGCAGAAGAACACCTCGTGATTGCGCAGGCCATAGGTGGCCATCAGCCCATAGGCCAGGCGCCAAGCAGGGTTGGGCACCCGTTCGATCCCTTCCACAATTTGGCTATCGCTGGGTAGGCGACGGAATTGGGCGGCATGCAAGCCGTAACCAGCCGCCCGTTCCGACCAATCCTCTGGTAGGGCAATGGCGCGATGGCGGGCCAGGGCCGCGAGGACGGTGCCGCATTGCTGCCGGCTGCGGCTGGTGGGCTCGTAGCTCTCCAGAACCTCCTCAAACAGTCGGCGATCGAGGGGCAGGCCCGATTCCCCTGCCAGGGCCGCCATGCGGCGCAGGTAGGGGCGATAGGCGCTGGTCCAGGTGGTTTTCGCCCCTGACGGATTGCGGCGCCGGCGGGGATCCCTGAAAAAGGCCGCTTCAAAATCCTGAATGACAGGGGCGAACCCAGCCCGTTCCTGGGGGCGGGGGCCGTTGGCCTCGAGCAGCTGCTTGGATTCGGGCTTGCCCTGGCGGGCCCAGAACGACCAATCAAACCGTTGCTGTTGGAGCTGGCGAAGAATCTCCTTGAGTTGGGCTTTGGCCTGCTCCAGCCCTTCCGGTGTGGCCGGTAATCCCAAGCTGATCCGCTGAACCGGGTGGGCGGCCCGGCCCTGGCGGCATGGCAGTGGGCCCCGCAGGCCTAGCCGTTCGCCCCGTTTCTCGAACCGCAGGCCAATGCCAGCCGCATTTAAAAGTGCGTTTTGCTCGGCAAGGACAGCCTCGAACTGCGTGCCCACGGGCGGAGTGCTTGCTACTAGCTGGCTCACCTTCCGGCCCGCTCCAATCCCGGCCAGACCTTATCGATGGCCCCCCTGTTGCGCTAGGGCCGGGCCGGCAGCGTTACGCTCTCAACCATTGCGCCGTTTGGAACCTGGCATGGCCAAAGTTGGCGTGCTGCTGCTGAACCTCGGGGGACCCGAGCGGATCCAGGACGTGGGTCCGTTCCTTTACAACCTGTTTTCCGACCCGGAAATCATCCGGCTACCCAACCCGGCCCTGCAGAAACCCTTGGCCTGGTTGATCAGCACCCTGCGGAGCGGTAAGTCCCAGGAGGCCTATCGCTCGATCGGCGGCGGCTCCCCCCTGCGGCGGATTACGGAACAACAGGCCCGCGAACTGCAAAGCGAACTGCGCAGTCGGGGCGTGGATGCCACCAGCTACGTGGCCATGCGCTATTGGCATCCCTTCACGGAATCCGCCGTCGCAGACATCAAGGCCGACGATGTTGAAGAGGTGGTGGTCTTACCCCTCTATCCCCACTTCTCGATCAGCACCAGTGGTTCCAGCTTCCGAGAGCTGAAGCGCCTGCGCCAGGCCGATCCCACATTTTCGCGGCTCCCCATCCGCTGCATCCGCAGCTACTACGACGACCCTGGCTACATCAATGCCATGGCGGGGTTGATCGCCGACCAAGTTCGCGGTTGCGAAGAGCCCGGATCGGCCCACATCTTCTTCAGTGCCCATGGCGTACCCAAGAGCTATGTGGAGGAAGCGGGCGATCCCTACCAGCGCGAAATCCAGGCCTGCAGTGAGTTAATCATGCACCGCCTGGGCGAACTGGTGGGCCACTCCAATCCCTCAACCCTGGCCTACCAAAGCCGGGTGGGGCCGGTCGAGTGGCTTAAGCCCTACACCGAAGAGGCCCTGGCGGAACTGGGCGGTGAGGGGGTGAAGGAACTGGTGGTGGTGCCGATCAGC
>CANHGA010000009.1 GCA_947460085.1 Synechococcaceae cyanobacterium | reverse complement strand
CTTCCCGGCGCCTGGCGCCAGGTGCAAGGCCAGCTCAAGGAGATGGGGGCGGATGCCCAGCTCCGCATGGCCGTCCGCAAGGCCGGGCCTGTGGTGACCGACCAGGGCAATTTGGTGCTGGATGCGAAATTTGCAGGCGGAATTACAAATCCAGCCGACCTCGAGAAAGAGATCAACAATCTCCCCGGGGTGTTGGAGAACGGTCTGTTCGTCGACATCACCGACCAGGTGTTGGTAGGTGAAATTGTCGATGGGGTGCCCGGCGTTCGGGATCTGGCCAAGCGCTAAACCAGCCGCTTAATCCCCCAGCGTCAAAGTCGCATCAAGGCTTAAGAACCCGAACGGCCGGTTGGGTTGGCGCCGGCCGGATTGGTCTTTAACCACGTGCTGGCGGGTAGGGGCTTGCGCTGGTTGTAACCCACCGGCAGCCAGAGGTCGCCGGCGGCGGAAGCGAAGTGGATTTCCCAGTGGTAGAGCCCCCTGTAGGCGGCTGGGTCGTTGCGTAGCAGGGCGGCGTAGGCCAGCACCGCCCTGCCGTAGTTGTCGCTGTTGTTGTAGCCCCACAGGCCCTTGCGGATGTCTTTGAGACCGCCCCGGCGCACCAGATAGCGGGCAGCGGCACCGATGGCGGTGCGGGGATCGCGGATGTCTCCCCCGTTGCCAATGCCAGGTTCGGCCCAGGTGCTGGGTAGGAACTGCATAGGGCCGCGGGCATCGGCCACAGACACCCCATCGATGCGGCCCATGCCACTTTCCACCAGGTTGACGGCGGCCAGCACCTCCCAGGGAATGCCCGTGGCGGCCGCCGCTTCCCGGTAATACCGAAGCAAGTTCTCGGCCCGCTCGGGCGGCAGGATTCGCCAGGCGGGCAGGTGGGTGGGTCGCCGGGATGGGTCGTGCATGGCGATGAAGTTGCGCCGTGCCGCTAGGTGCAGGTCCAACACAGGCCGCCAGGGTTCCGGTAGGGCCGCCCGCACCAGGGTCGCCTGGTGCTTCTGGTGGGCCAGTGCGCGGTAGATCACCTGCTGCTGGTGGCCGAGGGCCGGCAGGTCTGCCTCGGGGGTGGTCCGGGAGCGCAGGGCTTCCTCCACCCGGGTCAGCAGGGCGGCGGTGGTGGCCGGATCAGCCGGCACCAGGGGGTAATGACGCCCGTCTGCTGCGGTTGCTACGTCCGCTGCAGGGGTGGCTTGCGAGGACAGCCGAAGTCCAAGCGTTGCCACCATGACGCCGACCAAACCCACGCCGACCAAACCCAGGCTGACCAGCACCGGGCGGACGGGTAGGGGCCTCACGTCAGCCGCCGCCTTACCGATTCGGCATGGCTGTGGAGCCCTTCGCTCTCAGCCAGGGTGATCACGGCTTGGCCGGTGGCCTGCAGGGCTGCCTGGTTGAAGCGGATCAAGCTGGTGTGGCGCAGGAAGGTTTCCACGCAGAGGGCGCCGGCAAAGCGGGCGGTGCCGGATGTGGGCAGGGTGTGGTTTGGACCCGCCAGGTAATCCCCTACTGCTTCAGGGGTATGGGGGCCGATGAAAATCGCCCCGGCGTTGTGGATGCGATCGGCGAGGGGCTCGGGATCGGCCACCAGCAACTCCAGGTGCTCCGGGGCAAAGCAGTCGCTGAGGGCTGCGGCTTCTTCCAGATCTGCACACACCACGATTAAGCCCCAATCCTCCAGGGCCTGCCGGGTGATTTCGGCCCGGGGATGGCCCGCGAGCTGGGCTGCCAAAGCGGCTGGTAGTTGCTCGGCGAGTTGGGGGCTGGTGGTGAGCAAAATCGCCGCCGCCAGGGGGTCGTGCTCGGCTTGGGCCATCAGATCGGCGGCCACTTGATCGACTTGGGCCGTGTGGTCAGCGATCACCAAGACCTCACTGGGGCCTGCGAGGGAATCGATCGCCACCCGTCCATAGACGGCCTTTTTGGCCAGGGTGACGTAGAGGTTGCCCGGACCGCTGATCACATCCACCCGGGGGATCGTTTCGGTGCCGTAGGCCAGGGCCCCAATCGCCTGGGCGCCACCGACGCGGTACACCTCTTCCACGCCCGCCAGGTGGGCGGCGGCAAGCACGGTGGCATTGGGTTCACCACTGGGCCCCGGCGGAGTCACCATGACGAGCCTGGCAACGCCAGCCACCTTGGCTGGCACCGCATTCATCAACACCGTGCTGGGGTAGGAGGCCCTGCCGCCAGGCACATAAAGCCCCGCCCGCTCCACCGGCCGCCAGCGCCGTCCGAGCAGTTCCCCATGGGGTCCGGTAATGGCCAGGTCCTGGGGCCGCTGGTGTTGGTGAAAGGCCAGGATCCGCCCGTGGGCGAGCTCTAGGGCTTGCTGCAACGGTGCTGGGCAGCTCGCCCAGGCTTCGGCGAGGCGCTCGGGGGGAATCCGCAGGGGATCGGGCCTGACGCCGTCAAACTTCTCAGTCAGGGCCAGCAGGGCTTGGTCGCCCTGGCTGCGCACCTGGTCCAGGATGGCGTCCACCCGAGCCATCTCTTCGGTGAGCCTGCCGCCGCTGGTGCGCTCAGCAATCGCAGCGAGGCGCTCGGCGGCTTGGCCGCGATCCCGCAGGCAGGTGATCGAGAAGGTGGCAGGGCTGGCAACCACGGGACTTGCAGAGGGGGCAAGGTCCCTCAAGCTAGGCCGCCACTCCACTGGCCTTTGCCTTGTTACTTGCTTGGTTTGGAGCATGGGGCGGCCTGAAGGTAGGATTTTCGACTGCTGAACGATCGACCGTCCGCCTGTGGCCAATAACAAGTCCTCGAAAAAGCGTATTGAGATTGCCGAGCGCAATCGCCTTCGCAACCGCACCTACAAGTCGGCCCTGCGCACCCTGGTGAAGCGCTGCTTCACCGCCGTCGCTGCCTACGGTCAGACCCCAGGGGAGGATTCCAAGTCCGCCGTGCAAACCAGCATGAGTGCCGCCTTCAGCAAGATTGATAAGGCTGTCAAAGTTGGCGTGCTGCACCGCAACACCGGAGCCAATCAGAAGTCCCGTCTGAGCGCTGCCGTCAAAAAGGCGATCGAGCCCGCGGCAGCTGCCCAAGCCTGAGGCAGCAGGCCCTGCTTCGGCGTTCTTCGACCATTGCCCTGAGCCCATGGGCGATTCTCAATCCGCACAAGCCAATCACCAGGACTCCAATCTCCAGGAATCTCCACCGCTAGCCGGAGGATCTCCTGGGGATTTTTGTCTTGTCGATAGCCATTGCCACATCGTTTTCCGCAATTTCGACGACGACATTGATGCAGTGGCTGAGCGTTGGCGCGAAGCCGGCGTCAGGGCCCTGGTTCATGCCTGCGTTGAGCCTTCGGAAATTCCCGCGATCCGGGCCCTGGCTGATCGTTTCCCTGAGATGCGTTATTCGGTCGGGGTTCACCCACTGGATACGGAGCATTGGCAGGCCGATACCCCCGCCGTTCTGAAGGCCGCTGCCGAGGATGATGCTCGGGTGGTGGCCATCGGGGAGCTGGGGCTCGACCTGTTCCGCGACAAGAACCTGGAGGAGCAATTGGCCATGCTCCGGCCCCAGCTGGATTTGGCGGTTGAGCTGGATTTGCCAGTCATCGTCCATTGCCGCGATGCGGCTGAGCCCATGCTCGAGGAGCTGCGGGGGCGAGCGGCCTCAGGAGCCTGTCCCCGGGGTGTGATGCATTGCTGGGGCGGCACCCCCGAGGAGATGGCCGAATTTTTAAGCCTCGGTTTTTACATCAGCTTCAGCGGCACCGTCACCTTCCCCAAGGCCGAGGCCACCCATGCCTGCGCCCAACAGGTGCCGGCCGACCGCTTCTTGGTGGAAACCGATTGCCCCTTCCTGGCCCCGGTTCCCCGCAGGGGCAAGCGCAACGAACCAGCCTTCGTCGCCTCGGTGGCAGAGCGGGTAGCGGTACTGCGTGGTGAAACCCTCACCCAGGTGGCCCTTACCAGCAGCGCCAATGCGGCACGCCTGTTTGGCCTGACGCTTCACACTGTATGATGTTTCATTGGCCTGGATGCGGAAGCGCTCCTTGTTGTCGACGCTTGCAGTCTTGAAGAAAACCCGTTAGGCGAGCCCTCCATGGGCGGCCGTTCCCAACGATGGGGGCGGCCGTTTCTGTGGTCTCCCAGCGGGTTCAAGACCCTTGCCTCGACAGGCCTATTTATCCCACCAGTTCCTGCAGGTTGACCGCATGAGCAGCGCGATCCAGGTCGCTAAGACCGCTACGTACCTGCCCGACTTGGTCGAGGTACAGCGCGCGAGTTTCAAATGGTTCCTGGAGAAGGGCCTGATTGAGGAGCTGGAAAGCTTTTCCCCGATCACCGATTACACCGGCAAGCTGGAGTTGCACTTCATCGGTAGCGAGTACCGCCTGAAGCGTCCCCGCCACGATGTGGAAGAGGCGAAGCGCCGGGACGCGACCTTCGCATCCCAGATGTATGTGACCTGCCGTCTCGTCAACAAAGAGACCGGCGAGATCAAGGAGCAGGAAGTGTTCATCGGGGAGCTGCCCCTGATGACCGAGCGCGGCACGTTCATCATCAACGGCGCCGAGCGCGTGATCGTCAACCAGATCGTGCGTTCCCCTGGCGTCTATTTCAAGGACGAGCAGGACAAGAACGGCCGTAAGACCTTCAACGCCAGCCTGATCCCCAACCGGGGTGCCTGGCTGAAGTTTGAAACCGACAAGAACGATCTGCTGCATGTGCGGGTCGACAAAACCCGCAAGATCAACGCCCACGTGTTGATGCGGGCGATCGGCCTGTCGGATAACGACGTTCTCGACAAGCTGCGCCACCCCGAGTATTACCAAAAATCCATCGAGGCTGCCAACGACGAAGGCATCTCTTCGGAAGACCAGGCCCTCCTTGAGCTCTACAAAAAGCTGCGTCCAGGTGAACCCCCGTCCGTGAGCGGTGGCCAAACCCTCCTGCACAGCCGTTTCTTTGACCCCAAGCGCTACGACCTCGGTCGGGTGGGTCGCTACAAAATCAACAAGAAGCTGCGTCTCACCATCCCCGATGCGGTGCGCACCCTCACCCCCGAGGACGTGCTCAGCACCATCGATTACCTGATCAATCTCGAGCTCGATGTTGGCGGCGCCAGCCTCGATGACATCGACCACCTCGGCAACCGTCGGGTGCGTTCAGTGGGCGAACTCCTGCAGAACCAGGTGCGGGTTGGCTTGAACCGCTTGGAGCGGATCATCAAAGAGCGCATGACCGTTGGGGAGACCGAATCCCTGACCCCAGCCCAGTTGGTGAACCCCAAGCCCCTCGTGGCGGCGATCAAGGAGTTCTTTGGCTCCAGCCAACTGAGCCAGTTCATGGATCAGACCAATCCCCTGGCTGAGCTCACCCACAAGCGCCGCATCAGCGCCCTGGGCCCAGGTGGTTTGACCCGGGAGCGCGCCGGCTTTGCCGTGCGTGATATTCACCCCTCCCACTACGGCCGGATTTGCCCGATCGAGACTCCGGAAGGACCCAATGCTGGTCTGATCGGCTCCCTGGCAACCCATGCCCGGGTCAACGAGTACGGCTTTATCGAAACCCCCTTCTGGAAGGTGGAGAACGGCATCGTCCTGAAGCAGGGCGATCCCCTCTATCTCGCGGCAGACCTCGAGGACGAATGCCGGGTGGCCCCCGGTGACGTGCCCACCGATGCCGAAGGCCGCATCACCTCTGAATTGGTGCCGGTGCGGTACCGCCAGGACTTTGAGAAAGTTCCGCCGGAGCAAGTCGATTACGTGCAGCTCTCGCCGGTCCAGGTGATCTCGGTTGCGACCTCCCTCATCCCGTTCCTCGAGCACGACGACGCCAACCGGGCCCTGATGGGTTCGAACATGCAGCGTCAGGCCGTGCCCCTGCTCCGCCCGGAGCGCCCCCTGGTGGGCACCGGCCTGGAAACCCAGGTGGCCCGCGACTCCGGCATGGTTCCCATTACCCGGGTTAATGGCACGGTCACGTTTGTTGATGCCACCGCCATCGTCATCCGCGATGGGCAGGGCACCGACCACGTGCACCACCTGCAGAAGTACCAGCGCTCCAACCAGGACACCTGCCTCAACCAGCGTCCGATCGTCAGGCAAGGCGATCCTGTGATCGCCGGCCAGGTGTTGGCGGATGGTTCGGCCTGCGAGGGCGGTGAGATCGCCCTCGGCCAGAACGTGCTGATCGCCTACATGCCCTGGGAGGGCTACAACTACGAGGACGCGATCCTGCTCAGCGACCGTCTGGTCCATGACGATCTCTACACCTCGGTGCACATCGAGAAGTACGAGATCGAAGCCCGCCAGACCAAGCTTGGACCGGAAGAAATCACCCGGGAAATCCCGAATATTGCCGAGGAAAGCCTGGGCAATCTCGATGAGATGGGCATCATCCGCATTGGTGCCTATGTCGAGAGCGGCGACATCCTCGTGGGCAAGGTGACCCCAAAGGGCGAATCCGACCAGCCCCCGGAAGAGAAGCTGCTGCGCGCCATCTTTGGCGAGAAGGCCCGCGATGTGCGTGACAACTCCCTGCGGGTGCCTGGCACCGAGCGCGGCCGTGTTGTTGACGTGCGTATCTACACCCGCGAACAGGGGGATGAGCTGCCGCCCGGCGCCAACATGGTGGTGCGGGTTTATGTGGCCCAGCGCCGCAAGATCCAGGTCGGCGACAAGATGGCCGGCCGCCACGGCAACAAGGGAATCATCAGCCGGATCCTGCCCCAGCAGGACATGCCTTACCTCCCCGATGGCACCCCCATCGACATCGTGCTCAACCCCCTGGGTGTGCCGAGCCGGATGAATGTGGGTCAGGTGTTTGAGTGTCTGATGGGCTGGGCTGCCTCCCACCTGGATTGCCGCGTCAAGGTGGTGCCCTTCGATGAAATGCACGGCCCCGAGAAGTCGAAGCAGACCGTGCAGACCTACCTCGAGGAGGCCGCCAACCTGCCTGGTAAGGAATGGGTCTACAACCCCGACAACCCCGGCAAGATCCAACTCGTTGATGGGCGCAGTGGTGAGCCCTTTGACCAGCCCGTCACCGTGGGTTACGCCCACATCCTCAAGCTGGTCCACCTTGTCGACGACAAGATTCACGCCCGTTCCACCGGTCCCTACTCCCTTGTCACCCAGCAGCCCTTGGGTGGTAAGGCCCAGCAGGGCGGCCAGCGCTTGGGTGAGATGGAAGTCTGGGCCCTTGAGGCCTACGGCGCCGCCTACACCCTGCAGGAATTGCTCACCGTCAAATCCGACGACATGCAAGGCCGCAACGAGGCCCTCAACGCCATCGTTAAGGGCAAGCCGATCCCCCGCCCAGGTACGCCGGAATCGTTCAAGGTGCTCATGCGTGAGCTCCAATCGTTGGGTCTTGACATCGCCGTCTATACCGACGCCGGTGAAGAAGTGGATCTGATGCAGGACGTCAATCCCCGCCGCAGCACCCCCAGCAGGCCCACCTACGAATCCCTCGGCGTCGCGGACTACGACGACGACTGATCGCTGAATAGCCCCTCTCTCTCGATCTCCGCGCGCCCCAACCCCGATGTCTAACAGCAACCTCCGCACCGAAAACCACTTCGATTACGTCAAGATCACGCTCGCTTCCCCCGAGCGGATCATGCAGTGGGGGCAGCGCACCCTGCCCAATGGCCAGGTGGTGGGTGAGGTTACCAAGCCTGAAACCATCAACTACCGCACGCTCAAGCCAGAAATGGACGGGCTGTTTTGCGAAAAAATCTTTGGTCCGTCCAAGGATTGGGAATGCCATTGCGGTAAGTACAAACGGGTGCGTCACCGCGGCATCGTCTGCGAGCGCTGCGGAGTGGAGGTCACCGAAAGTCGGGTCCGTCGTCACCGGATGGGCTTCATCAAACTGGCGGCCCCGGTGTCCCACGTTTGGTATCTGAAGGGCATCCCCAGCTATGTGGCGATCCTGCTCGATATGCCCCTGCGGGATGTGGAGCAAATTGTCTACTTCAACTGCTATGTGGTGCTCGATCCGGGCGATCACAAAGATCTCACCTACAAGCAGCTACTCACCGAAGACGAGTGGCTGGAGATTGAAGATCAGATCTATGCCGAAGATTCGGAGATCGAAAACGAGCCCGTCGTCGGGATCGGTGCTGAGGCCCTTAAGCAACTGCTTGAGGACATCGAGCTGAATGAAACCGCCGAGCAGCTGCGTGAAGACATTGCCGCGAGCAAGGGCCAAAAGCGCGCCAAACTGATCAAGCGCCTGCGCGTGATCGACAACTTCATCGCCACCGGCGCCCGTCCTGACTGGATGGTGTTGGATGTGATCCCCGTGATCCCCCCTGATCTGCGCCCGATGGTGCAGCTGGATGGTGGTCGTTTTGCGACCAGCGATCTCAACGACCTCTATCGCCGGGTGATCAACCGGAACAACCGCCTCGGTCGGCTTCAGGAGATTTTGGCCCCCGAAATCATCGTCCGCAACGAAAAGCGGATGTTGCAGGAGGCCGTTGATGCCCTGATCGACAACGGCCGCCGGGGCCGCACCGTGGTGGGCGCCAACAATCGGGCGCTCAAATCCCTCAGCGACATCATTGAAGGCAAGCAAGGCCGCTTCCGCCAGAACCTCCTTGGTAAGCGGGTCGACTACTCCGGTCGTTCGGTGATCGTTGTCGGACCGAAGCTGAAAATGCACCAGTGTGGCTTGCCTAAGGAGATGGCCATCGAGCTGTTCCAGCCGTTCGTGATCCATCGCCTGATCCGCCAGAACATCGTCAACAACATCAAGGCGGCGAAGAAGCTGATCCAACGCGCCGACGATGAGGTGATGCAGGTGCTTCAGGAGGTGATCGAAGGTCACCCCATCCTCTTGAACCGGGCCCCAACCCTGCACCGTTTGGGGATTCAAGCCTTCGAACCGAAGCTGGTCGATGGCCGGGCGATCCAACTGCACCCGTTGGTCTGCCCAGCCTTCAACGCTGACTTCGACGGTGACCAGATGGCCGTCCACGTGCCCCTGGCGATCGAAGCCCAAACGGAGGCCCGCATGCTGATGCTGGCGAGCAACAACATCCTGTCTCCGGCCACGGGTGAGCCGATCATCACGCCGTCCCAGGACATGGTGCTTGGCGCCTATTACCTGACGGCCGAGCAGCCCGGTTCCATCAAGCCGGACTTCGGTGACCGGGCCAAAACCTATGCGGGCCTGGAAGATGTGATCGAGGCCTTTGATGAGAAGCACGTCACCCTGCACGACTGGGTTTGGGTGCGCTTCAACGGCGAAGTTGAAAGCGATGACGAAGACAAGCAGCCCCAGAAGGAAGAAACCCTCAGCGATGGCACCCGCATTGAGCAATGGCTCTTCCGCCGGGACCGCTTTGATGAAGAGGGTGGCTTGATTAGCCGTTACCTCCTCACCACCGTGGGTCGGGTGGTGATCAACCACACGATCCTTGACGCAGTGGCTGCGTCCTGACGATTGCCGGCCAGGCAGATCCTTTCTTTCTCTTCCTTCCGTTTTTTACCCGCGCGCAGCCATGACCGCCACCCCAGCCAAGAAAACCAAAAAGATTTCCAAAAAGGCCGCTGCAGAATTGGCTGCTGCCGAAGCTGAAGCCAAGGCCAAGCAAGGCAATGGCCCGTTGAGCAAGCAGGCACCCCCCTTCCGCAACCGGGTGATCGACAAGAAGGCCCTGCGCAATCTCGTGGCCTGGGCCTATAAGCACCACGGCACGGCGGCCACGGCCTCCATGGCCGATGAGCTCAAGGACCTGGGCTTCCACTACGCCACCCAGGCGGCGGTGTCGATCTCCGTCGACGACCTGCGCATCCCTGGCGATAAGGCAGCCCTGCTGGCAGAAGCGGAAGACCAGATCACCGAAACCGAAGAGCGTTATCGCCTCGGCGAAATCACCGAGGTGGAACGCCACACCAAGGTGATCGATACCTGGACTGAAACAAACGAACGGCTGGTGGCCGCGGTTCGTCGCAATTTCAACGAGAACGATCCACTCAACTCGGTGTGGATGATGGCCAACTCGGGCGCGCGGGGCAACATGTCCCAGGTGCGTCAGCTGGTGGGCATGCGCGGCCTGATGGCCAACCCCCAGGGCGAAATCATCGACCTTCCGATCCGCACCAACTTCCGTGAAGGCCTCACGGTGACCGAGTACGTGATCTCCTCCTACGGCGCCCGGAAGGGCCTGGTGGACACCGCCCTACGGACCGCTGACTCCGGCTACCTCACCCGCCGTTTGGTGGACGTGGCCCAGGACGTGATTGTTCGCGAAGACGATTGCGGCACCACCCGCTGTATTCCCATCGATGCCGATGAGAAGGGCAAGTTCGCCAGCAAGTTGGTCGGCCGCCTGGCGGCTGAGCTGGTGCAGGACGAAAACGGTGAAACCCTCGTCGAGCGCGATGGCGAAATCGATCCACCCCTGTCTCGCCGAATTGAGGCTGCCAACGTCAAGACCGTGAAGGTGCGCTCACCGCTCACCTGCGAGGCCTCCCGCTCGGTCTGCCGCAAGTGCTACGGCTGGGCCCTGGCCCATAACCAGCTCGTTGACCTCGGCGAAGCCGTGGGCATCGTGGCCGCCCAATCCATTGGTGAGCCCGGTACCCAGCTCACCATGCGCACCTTCCACACCGGTGGTGTGTCGACCGCAGAATCCGGCGTGGTGCGCTCCCTGTTGGAAGGGGTTGTGGAGTTCGGGCCCAAGGCCCGGGTGCGGGCCTTCCGGACCCCCCACGGTGTGGAAGCCCAGGTGGCTGAAACGGATTTCAGCTTGACCCTCACGCCTTCCGGCAAGGGCAAGTCCCAAAAAATCGATATCACCAGCGGCTCGATTCTGTTCGTCGCTGACGGTGACACCGCCCTTGCTGACACGATCCTCGCCCAGATTGCCGCCGGCGTGGCGGTTAAGAAGAGCGTTGAGAAGGCCACCAAGGACGTGATCTGTGACCTGGCTGGTCAGGTCAGCTATGAAGACGCCATCCAGCCCAAGGAATCCACGGACCGCCAGGGCAACATCACCCTCAAGGCCCAGCGTTTGGGCCGGATGTGGGTGTTCAGTGGCGACGTTTACAACCTGCCCCCCAATGCCCTGCCCGTGATTCAGGGCAGCAAGGCGGTCACCACCGGCGAGGTGTTGGCTGAGAGCCGTCTGGTCAGTGAGTACGGCGGTGCCGTTCGCCTCCGTGAATCCGCTGGGGACTCCCGCGAAGTTCAGATCGTGACCGCCAGCCTCACCCTGAAGGACTGCAAGCTGCAGGGCGAATCCACCCACTCCGGTGAGCTGTGGCACCTCGAGGGCAAGGACAACATTCGCTATCGCCTCAACACCATTCCTGGCAGCAAGATTGGCAACGGCGAGGTCATCGCCGAACTCAACGATGACCGTTTCCGTACGACGACCGGTGGCACCGTCAAGTTCGCCCCTGGCCTGTCCATCAAAAAAGCCCGGAGTGCCAAAAATGGCTACGAGGTCAACAAGGGCGGCACCCTGCTGTGGATTCCCCAGGAAACCCACGAGATCAACAAGGACATCTCCCTGTTGATGATCGAAGACGGTCAGTGGATCGAAGCCGGCACTGAAGTCGTCAAGGACATCTTCAGCCAAACCGCTGGCATCGTGACGGTGACCCAGAAGAACGACATTCTTCGCGAGATCATTGTTCGCTCCGGCAAGCTTCACCTCGTTTCCGACAGCAAAACCATTGCCCGGTTCGCCGACGGCAAGATGGTGAATCCAGGCGAAGAGATCGCCAAGGGCCTGAAGGCTGAGGCGATGGTCTTCGTGGAAGCGGTCGATACCCCTGAAGGTGGGGCCCTACTGCTTCGTCCGGTTGAGGAGTACGCCATCCCCGATGAGGCCCACCTCCCCGAGTTGTCCACCGTCAAGCAAAGCGGTGGTCCTTCCCTGGGGTTGAAGGCCACCCAGCGCCTGGCCTTTAAGGACGGCGAGTTGATCAAGTCGGTGGAAGGTGTGGAACTCCTGCGCACCCAGCTGATTCTCGATACCTACGACACCACACCGCAGATGACGGTGGACGTGGAGGCTGTGGCCGACAAGCGCGCCAAGACGATTGAGCGGCTTCAGCTCACGATTCTTGAATCGCTGCTGGTTCGCCGGGACACCCTCTCGGATGCCAGCCACGGTTCCACCCACACCGACCTCCAGGTGGAAGACGGCATCAGCGTCAAGAAGGGCGATGTGGTGGCTACCACCCAGATCCTTTGCAAGGAAGATGGCGTGTTGCAAATCCCCGAGCAGGTTGAGGGTGAGCCGATTCGCCGTTTGATCGTCGAGCGGGATTCCGACACCCGCATCATCGACCTGGGCTCGGTCCAGCCTGGGGTGAAGGTCGACCAGCGCATCGTCGACGGTGATCTGCTGGCGAACGGGGTGCCATCCCCTTGCTGCGGGCAGGTGGAAGCCATCGATGCCAACACCATCACCATCCGCCTTGGCCGTCCCTACATGGTGTCGCCCGATTCGGTGCTCCACGTCCGCGACGGTGAATTGGTGCAGCGGGGTGACAGCCTGGCCTTGCTGGTGTTTGAACGCCAGAAGACCGGCGACATTGTGCAGGGTCTGCCCCGTATTGAGGAACTGCTGGAAGCCCGCCGTCCCCGGGAATCCACAATCCTCTGCCGCAAGAGCGGCACCGTGCAGATCAAGCAGGGTGACGACGACGACTACCCCACCGTGTCGGTGATTGAGCACGACGATGTCGTGACCGATTACCCGATCCTGTTGGGCCGCAACGTCATGGTGAGCGACAGCCAGCAGGTCCATGCTGGTGAGTCCCTCACCGACGGTCCGATCAATCCCCACGAGCTGCTCGAGTGCTACTTCGAGGATCTGCGCAGCCGTAAGCCCACGATGGATGCGGCCCAGGAGGCGATCTCCAAGCTGCAGTTCCGGATGGTGACGGAAGTGCAGAACGTGTACAAGTCCCAGGGCGTGGCGATCGACGACAAGCACATCGAAGTGATTGTGCGCCAGATGACCAGCAAGGTCCGCATCGAAGATGCGGGAGACACCACCCTGCTGCCCGGTGAGCTCATCGAGCTGCGCCAGGTGGAACAGGTGAACTCCGCCATGGCGATCACCGGTGGCGCCCCCGCCGAATTCACCCCGGTGCTGCTGGGCATCACCAAGGCCTCGCTGAACACCGACAGCTTCATCTCGGCGGCCTCCTTCCAGGAGACCACCCGGGTGCTGACAGAGGCGGCAATCGAAGGCAAGAGCGATTGGCTGCGGGGCCTCAAGGAGAACGTGATCATTGGTCGCCTGATTCCTGCCGGTACCGGCTTTAGCGGTTTCGAAGAGGAGCTCCGGGCTGAGGCAGGTCCCCATCCCGACATCCTTGAGGAAGACGGCATGGGCTACCGCCGCATGCAGAACCTGCGTCCCGACTACACCGTCGAGATGCCGGCTCCCTCGGCTTCGATGGCCGTGCTCGACGATCCATCCGATGAGGATCTGGTGGCCACGCGCAGCCGCCATGGCATTGAGGCCAGTGCCAGCGGCAGCGCCGCCTTCACCCGCCCGATGGTGGAAGAAGGCCTGGAAGAAGAGCTGATTGCCGATCCTGCTGCCCTCGAGGGTCTGCAGGAAGAAGGTCTGCTCACCGATGAGTAAGGCCACCACCACAAGCCTGGGCACGCCGGTGCCCCAGCGCCGGTTGCCGAGCTATGGCTTCCACACCCACACCGAGCTCTTCAATGGCCGGATGGCCATGCTCGGATTCATTGCCCTTCTGGCGGTGGAGTGGAAGCTGGGCCACGGCCTCTTGATTTGGTGAGCTCCCCGTCCGGGGCCCGTCCCCTGTTGGGGATGGGCCTTTCGTCGTTAGAGGAGTGGGCCCAATCGCAAGGCCAGGCGGCCTTTCGTGGCCGCCAACTCCACGATTGGCTATATGCCAAAGGGGCCCGCAGCCTGGAAGCGATCTCCGTTTTGCCGAAGGGCTGGCGCGCCCAGCTCCAGGCCCAGCCCCCGGAGGGTGGCGGCGATTGGATTGGCCGTTCCAGCGAGTTGCACCGCAGCGTGGCCCGCGATGGCACAACCAAGTTGCTGCTGGGTACGGCCGATGGCCTCACCCTCGAAACCGTGGGTATCCCGGCTACCGATCGGCTGACAGTTTGCGTCAGCAGCCAGGTGGGCTGCCCGATGGCTTGCCGCTTTTGCGCCACGGGTAAGGGGGGGCTGCAGCGCTCGTTGGCGGTGCACGAGATCGTGGACCAGGTGCTGAGCGTGCGCGAGGTGATGGATCAGCGGCCCAGCCATGTGGTGTTCATGGGCATGGGTGAGCCCCTGCTCAACATCGATGCGGTGCTCGCAGCGATCGACTGCCTTTGCACGGATTTGGGCATGGCCCAACGGCAGATCACGGTCAGCACGGTTGGCGTGCCCAAGACCCTGCCCACCCTGGCTGAACGGGCCCTGGAGCGGCTGGGACGCGCCCAGTTCACCTTGGCCGTGAGCTTGCATGCCCCCGACCAGCGGCTGCGGGAGGAGCTGATCCCGACGGCCCATGCCTACCCCCTGGAGGCGTTGCTCGAGGATTGCCGCCGCTACGTGGCGATCACGGGGCGTCGGGTCAGTTTTGAGTACATCCTGCTGGGTGGTCTCAACGACCGCCCCCAGCACGCCGAGGCCCTGGCCCAGTTGCTGCGAGGCTTTCAGAGCCATGTGAATCTGATTCCGTACAACCCGATTGAGGAGGAGGAATTCCAGCGGCCCACACCGGAGGCGGTGGCTGCCTTTAAGGCTGGTTTGGAGCGGCGCCATGTGGCCGTGAGTGTGCGCGCCAGCCGCGGGCTTGATGCCGATGCCGCCTGCGGCCAGCTGCGTCGCCGCCTGGGGGACACGCTCCAGGCCGCTTAGGCGGGTTTAGGTGGCATCGCGCAGGGGATCAAACGCCCCCCGGCAGCCGTCGCCGTTCCAGGGCACAAGCTTGGCCATGAGCAGGAAGGCCGGCACGGCCGCCAGGGCTGTGGCCAGAAAGTATCCGCTCCAGCCCACCTGGGCTGCGAGCCAGCCAGAGGGCAGGGCCAGCAGGGTGCGGCTGAAGGCGTAGACCCCCGAGAGCAGGGCGTACTGGGTGGCGGAAAACCGCGGGTTGCACAGGCTCATGAGCAGGGCCACGAAGCCGGCGCCCACCATGCCGCTGGAGATGTTCTCCAGGCTCACCGCCGCCATGAGACCTGGCAGGCCGCCCCCAAAGCGGGCCAGCGCTGCATAGCCCAGGTTGCCGGCCGCCCCCACCAGGGCGAAGAGCCATAGGCAGCGGTTCATGCCCAGCCGGGCGAACAGCAGCCCGCCGATCACGGTGCCGATCATGGTGGCGGCGATGGCCCACCCCCCGTCGAGGAGGCCGATCTGGGCATCGCTAAAGCCCGCCTGCTTCAGAAAGACAATCGAGAGGGCGGCCAGCAGGCCATCGGGCCAGCGGTAGAGCAGCACCAGCAACAAAACCCATGGGGCCTGGTTCCTACCCGTGCGGCGCAGGAATTCCCGGGCGGGGCCTACCACCGCCTGGCGCAGGCTGGTGAGGGGATGCTGCACCGGCGGAAGGCTGGGAGCGCCCAGGGTGAAGGGCACAACCATCAGGATCAGAGCGGCACAGCCTGCAAAGGCGGCCGGCCAGCCGAAGCGGCCAGCCAGCAGGAAACCGCCGGAGCTCACCAGCAACATGCCGGTGCGATAGGCGAAGTTGTGGGTGGCAGCCCCCTGGCCGCGCTCCTCCTCCGGCAGCAGGTCTGTTCGATAGGCATCGATCACGATGTCCTGGGTGGCACTGGCGGTGGCTAAGACCAGGGCCAGCAGGGTGATCAGCCCCAGCCGTCCTGGCGTGGGTGCCTTGGTGGCGACCACCGCAAGCACCAGCAGGACAGCCACCAAGGCGATCTGCAGCACCACCATCCACCCCCTGCGGCGATCGGGCCGGGCGATGGGCCAACGATCCAGGAGCGGAGCCCAGAGGAACTTGAACGCATAGGGCAGCCCCGCCAGCTGCGGGATCACCCCGATCAGCTCGAGGGGGACACCACTGCTGGCCAGCCACCCCTGCAGCAATTTGCCGCCCATGTTCAAGGGCGCCCCACTGGCCAGGCCTTCGGCGGCCACGGCCACCAACCGTTGCCGTTCACTTCCCGGCGCTGGAGCGGCTAGGGCGGCTTTGGCTTGTTCGCTGGCAGGGCTACTGGCCATCAAGAAGGGATAGGCATCGAGCCGAACGTTAGGGGGGGCGGCTGCCCGTCAGAATGGATTGCACTGATGGTTAGCTGTGCAATTTTTTCGCTCCACCCTGTTACCAGCGGCCATCGTGCTGTTGTTTGGCTTGGCCCTGTTTGCGGTGAGTGCCCGCATTTGGTTGCCCGGAGATATGGCCGCACCGGCACCGATCAGCTGAGCACCTGTCGTGACTGATCTCCAGCCCAATCTGCCGGCATCGCCTGGGCGCTCGGGCCCCTTCGATGAGAGCCCCCAGGAGCTCTACCTCGACCTCGACGTGCTGGCCCAGGAGCTCGCCCAAGAGTTGTTGGGCGATCCCCTCGATGCGCTCGATAGCAGCGATCCTGAGGCGGCTGATGTGGCGGCTGAATGCGATCTGGGCCTTTCCTTGCTGGTGGGTGACCACGACCAGCGGATGCAGGGGCTGCGCATCTTCTGTGAGCACCGGGATCCCAGGGCCCTGCCCCTGTTGCTGCCGTTGCTTAAGGCCCCATGCCCGATCGTGCGGATGAGCGCGGTCTACGCCCTGGGCCGTAATCCCAGTCCGCTGGCTGTTCAAGATCTACTGGGCCTGCTGGCTTCCGACGACAACGGCTACGTGCGCAAGGCCGTGGCCTGGAGCTTGGGGAGTTATCCCGATGCCCCGGTGCTTAATCCCCTGACCCGTTCCCTCCAGGTGGATATTGCTGCCGTGCGGCTCTGGGCGGCCAGTTCCTTGGCGGAAGCGGGGAGTACGGGGCCCGCCAAGGCCGATCCCGCCGCGGCCCAGCTGCTCTTGAGTTTGCGGATTGATAGTGAGCCGGCGGTGCGCTCGAACAGCGCCTGGGCCCTGGGGCGGCTCTATCCCGACTTGGTGGAGCCTCGGCAGCAGGTCTTGGTGGAAAGCCTGCTCCAGGCCATGCTCAATGACACGGAGTCCAGTGTGCGCGATGAGGCCCGCTTGGCCTTGGAACAGCTCGAGCAACCCGAGGTGTTGGAACGCCTCCAGACGCTCGTGGATGAAGGATTGCTGGCTTGAGCCCAGCGGCCGGCAACCACCGGTAACTCGACAACCACGGCTAACATTCAAGGACTCTGGTTTGGCGTGGGATGGCACAACAAACCATCCGCTTCCGGATCCATTCCGGTGGCAGGGTGCAAGAGCTCGTCGAGGGGGTGCCGGGAGAGGGTTGCCAGCAACTCACCGAACGCATTGAGGCCCGGCTTGGATCTGTCCAACAGCGCCAAAGCACTTCTGAGGCCTTCCTCCCGATGGCAGTGACGCAAGACACCGCCATCGCAGCAGTTCATGCCCTTGGCGCGGTTCATGCCCTCGGCGCAATTCCCGCCCCCACGCAGGTTCTACCCCCCCCTTCCTCCAACGACACCCCCGCAGCCTGAGCCCATGTCGCACTTCAGCACCGTCAAGACCGAACTTCGCGACCGCCAGGCCCTGGTTGAGGCCCTTTCCGATCTGGGCCATGCTCCTGAAGTCGGTGCTCTCCAGGTGCGTGGCTACCGGGGCCAGACCGTCACGGCTGAGTTGGCGGTCTGCCAAGGCAACGGAGCCGACATCGGCTTCCGGCTCAATGCCGCCACGGGCAGTTATGAATTGGTGACCGATTTGGATCTCTGGAGCCAGGCCGTTCCTGTCGAGCGTTTTCTGGCCCAGCTCAGCCAGCGCTACGCCCTGCGCTCCATTTTGGCCGCCACCGCCGAAGAGGGCTTCCAGGTGAGCGAGCAAACCGACCACAACGACGGCAGCATTGAGCTGGTAGTGACCCGCTGGGTCTGACCGTGGACCCCCTGCTGCCGGATCCCAGCCTGGCCTTTGACCCTGGCCATGGGGCTAGCTCAACCCCCCCCAATGGCTTTGAGCCCCTGCTCGGGGGAGCGCTGCGGGAAAAGGCTGTCTGGGTGGATGAGGCGGTCTGCATTGGCTGTCGCTATTGCTCCCATGTGGCCAGCCATACCTTTGTGGTGGAGCCGGATTGGGGCCGTTCCCGAGCCATCCGCCAAGACGGTGACAGCACCGAGCTCATCCAAGAGGCGATCGACACCTGTCCGGTGGATTGCATCCATTGGGTGGCCTATGGGGCCTTGCCGGAGCTCACAGCCCAATTGGCCCAGCAGGTTATTCACCCCCTGGGGCTGCCCCAGCCCGCCAGGCTCAAGCGCACCCTGCCGCGACCATGAGGGTGCCCACCCGCCGGTTTGGCCGTACGGGCCTGGCCATGCCGGTGTTGTCGTTGGGCGGGATGCGCTTTCAACAGAGCTGGAGTGATCTCCCTGCCGATGCGATCACGGCGGAGAGTCAGGCCAACCTGCGGG
>CANHGA010000008.1 GCA_947460085.1 Synechococcaceae cyanobacterium | reverse complement strand
CGGTTGATGTGTTCACCTGTGGTGACCACACCATGCCGGAGATGGCCTGCCAGGTGCTCGCCGCAGAACTCTCTGCCGGCAACCACAAGCTCACCAGCTTCCGGCGGGAAACGCCCTCGGCCATCGCCGACGTGCAGCGCGACCCCAGCTTGTAAGCAGGGCTCTGGCTAAAGCCCCCCACCGGGGGGCTTTTTTGATGGGATTTCAACAGGTGGTGCCAGGTCGCGGTTGAGCTTGCCGCTGACTAAGCCCTCCAAATCCAGGCCCACGGCGGAAAAACCCAGGCTGCGGAAGGCCTGAACCAGGGCCTCCCGCTGGGGGGTATCGGTCCACTGCAGCAAAGCCCCGGGCAACTGGTCGGCCGGCAATTCAATCCGCGCCGTTTCCCCCTGGCTGCGCACCCGCACCCGGGGCCAGCCCTGGGCCAACAACCAGGCCTCCGCCGCTGCCACCCGTTCCAGCCGCTGGGCCGTGATCGGCTCGCCATAGGGGAACCGGGAAGCCAGGCATGGCTGGGCGGGCTTGTCCCACCAGGGCAAACCGAGGGCCTTGGAGAGCTGGCGCACCCCGGCCTTATCGAGGCCTGCCTCGGCCAAGGGGGAGATCACCCCATGCTCGCGGGCCGCCCGAATCCCGGGGCGATAGTCGCCGAGGTCATCCCGGTTCACCCCATCAATCACCTGGGCCCCACCCGCCGCCGCAGCGATCGGCGCCAGCAAGCGATGCAATTCCTGCTTGCAGGCGTAACAGCGGCCATCGGGATTGTTGGCGTAGCCGGGATCATCCAGCTCCGCGGTCATGATTTCCAGGTGGCTGATGCCAAGCCAGGCCGCCTGCCCTATGGCCTCCTGCCGCAGATGGGGTGCCAAAGCTGGTGACACCCCCGTAATCGCCTGGACCCGAGACCCGAGTTGTTCGAAGGCAATCGCGGCCACCAGGGCACTGTCGACGCCGCCGGAATAGGCCACCACCACCCCATCCAGCTGGGCCAGCTGGGTCCGCAGATGGCTGAGGGCCTGCTCCAAAGGGGGCGGCAGGGCTTCAAGCAGGGAAAACAGCATGGCGCGGGCGCAGGATCCGATCTTGGCAAGGCGAAAGCGCTTCCGGGCACCGGAATCACCGGTAGCATCAAGCCCAACCCAGCAGCCCGAATGGCCCCGAGCAGCACCCAAACGCCGCAGCGGGGGACAGGCCGAGGCATTGGCATCCGCACCGCAGCCGGCAGCGATGAGCGCGCCCACGGCCAACTGCACGTCTACGACGGGGATGGCAAGGGCAAGAGCCAGGCCGCCCTGGGGGTGGTGCTGCGCACCATTGGCCTGGGGATCTGCGAGCAAAAACGCACCCGGGTGCTGCTGCTGCGCTTCTTGAAAGGGCCCGGCCGGGCCTACGACGAGGACGCCGCCATTGAGGCCCTCCAGCAGGGCTTCCCCCACCTGATCGACCAGGTGCGCACGGGTCGGGGCGACTATTTCACGGCGGAAGAAGCCACCAAATTCGATCGCCAGGAAGCCCAACGGGGCTGGGATATTGCCAAGGGAGCCATCGCCTCCGACCTCTATTCGGTGGTGGTGCTCGATGAGCTCAACCCGGTGCTCGATCTAGGGCTTCTCGATGCCGATGAGGTGGCCAGCACCCTGGCGTGCAAACCCCCCGGGATGGAGGTGATCTGCACGGGACGGGGGGCGCCGAAGGAATTGGTGCAACTGGCTGATCTCCATTCGGAAATGCGGGCCCACCAACAGATGGATCCCGGCATCACCGGCATCGAGATCTACACCGGTGATGGCAAGGGCAAATCCACCAGCGCCCTTGGCAAAGGCCTGCAGGCGATCGGCCGGGGCATCAGCCAAGACAAAAGCCACCGGGTGCTCATCCTGCAGTGGCTCAAGGGCGGCGCCGGCTACACCGAAGACGCTGCCATTGCCGCCCTGCGCGAGAGCTATCCGCACCTGGTCGATCACCTGCGCTCCGGCAGGGATGCGATCGTCTGGCGCGGCCAGCAACAGCCGATCGACTACGTGGAAGCGGAGCGGGCCTGGGAGATCGCCAGGGCCGCCATCTCAAGCGGCCTCTACAAAACCGTGATCCTCGACGAGATCAATCCCACCGTCGACCTCGAACTCCTACCCGTGGAGCCAATCGTGCAGACCCTGCTCCGCAAGCCCGCCGAAACCGAGGTGATCCTCACCGGACGCTGCAAAAATCGCCTCGCCTACTTCGAACTCGCCAGCGTCTACTCCGAGATGGTGTGCCACAAGCACTACGCCGAGCGCGGCGTTGATCTCAAGCGGGGTGTCGACTACTAAGCCCCCTTAGCGCGGCCTCAATAACGCGGCCTCAATAACGCGGCAGGCTCGAATCAATCTCCTGGCTCCAGGCATCAATGCCGCCTTGCACGTTGATCCCTTCCACGCCGGCACGCTTGAGGGCAATCAGGGCCTTGGCACTGCGGCCGCCCAGCTTGCAATGGGCATAGAGCTTTTTGCCCGCAGCCAGCTGCTTGATCCGCTCGATGGCTGTGCCGTTTTCAATCTGATCGAGGGGGATCAGCACCGCGCCAGGAATCACGGCAATCTCAGCTTCGGGTGGATTGCGCACATCGATCAACACCAGGCCGCTGGTGTCGCCATCAAGCAGGGCCTTGAGCTCCTGCACTGAAATGCTCTCGACCGCGCCAGCCTCCTCTTGGCCTGGGGCACTGCCCCCCACGCCACAGAACTCCTGGTAGTCGATCAGCTTGTCGATCACCGGCCGCTCGGGATTCGGCCTGAGCTTGAGCTCCCGGAACTTCATGCCCAGGGCATCAAAGAGGAGCAGCCGGCCGCTCAAGGTGGTGCCGATGCCGGTGATGATTTTCACAGCCTCGGTGGCCTGAATCACACCGATGATCCCGGGGAGCACCCCCACCACGCCCCCCTCGGCGCAGGACGGAACCATGCCCGGCGGCGGCGGCTCGGGGAAAAGGTCGCGGTAGTTCGGGCTTTCGGCATCCAGGTTGAACACCGTGGCCTGGCCTTCAAAACGGAAGATCGAGCCATACACGTTCGGCTTACCGAGCAGCACGCAGGCGTCGTTCACCAGGTAACGGGTCGGGAAGTTGTCGGTGCCGTCGCAAACGATGTCGTAGCCCGCCACGATCTCGAGGGCGTTCTCACTGGTGAGAGCCGTTTCGTAGAGATCCACCTGGCAATGGGGATTGATCTCGAGGATGCGGGCCTTGGCCGATTCGATCTTGGGCTTGCCCACCCAGGAGGTGCCGTGGATCACCTGGCGCTGCAAATTGCTGTGGTCAACCACGTCGAAATCGACAATGCCCAGGCGGCCCACACCCGCCGCCGCCAAATAGAGCAGCAGGGGCGAGCCCAGGCCGCCGGTGCCAACGCAAAGCACCGAAGCGGCCTTGAGGCGCTTCTGCCCCTCCATCCCAACCTCGGGAAGGATCAGGTGCCGGGCAAAACGGGCCACCTCATCGGGGCTGAGCTGAACACCGCTGGTGTCGGGAGGAAGCATGGGAAGCAGGAGCGAGTGGCGCGCAAACGCACATCGAGCTATCGACCCATTCTCCATGGCAGCCGCGTTGGCAGCCGCAAGGGTTCGGCACCATCCGCCTCGATCCACCACCAAGCCAAGCTGGCCCGGCTGCCTGGGGCCTCAAATCCTTGAATCGCCAACAAGGCCGGCGCCACAGACAAGGCCAAATCCGTGGCGGATGGCACTGGCGGCGAGCTGGGATGGCTGTGGGCAAATCCCAACACCACCATCTGATGCTGGCGTGCCCATTTTTGGGCCAGCAGCTGTTCCCGGGGATCAATGGCGAAGCGCCGGCCCCGCTCTTCTGCCAAGGGCCAGCGATTGCAACAGGGCCAAACCGCCTGCACCACAAGGACCTTGGCCATTTTGACCCCCAACAGCAATGCACACCCTTCCAGGGGGGCAGCCGCGGCCAGTAGCCGCTCCAACTCCACAGCCAGACGGAGATCCGCCCCTACCAGAGCTGGCACTTCGCTGCTCACACCGATACTTTATGAATCAATCCCATTTCAGTGCCCAACTGCGGTCCATGAGCGACACCCCTTCCGACGTGCAGGAGCAGGGCACCGAGGCCGCTGTTGATCCCTCCAGCGACGCCGCTGCAAACTTTGCCGAGCGCTACAGCGATGTGCTCGGCAAGGTGAATACCGCCCTCGACCAGGTCGACTGGGACCAGATGGGCAAGCTTGGCAAAGCCACTGGCATCATCGTGGCGGTCTGCGTGGTTCAGATCCTGATCAAAGGGGTTCTCGACACCATCAATCTCATGCCGATCCTGCCTGGCTTGCTTGAGCTGCTCGGCTTGGTCGTGGTGGGTCAGTGGAGCTGGAACAACCTCACCACCAGCGACAAGCGCAATGCGGTGGTGGAAAACCTCCAGAACCTACGCAAGGAATACCTGGGTTAAGTAAGACCCCGTCCAAATCAAGTCCAGTCAAATCAAGATCAGGCCAAACCCCAACCCAGGGTCATCGAGACAGCAGGCTGTCTATTGAGTTTTGGGCTTGGGCTCCATAGGAGCCACCAAACAGGTTGGCGTGGTTGATCAGGTGATAGAGGTTGTAGATGGCCACCCGCTCCTGGGAACCAGGCTCGAGCGGCCAACTGGATGCGTAGCCGGCAAAAAAGGCCTGGGGGAACCCCCCAAACAGCTGGGCCATGGCCAAATCCACTTCCCGATCCCCCCAATACACAGCGGGATCAAACAGCGCGCCCCCACCCCTGGCGAGCAGGGCCGCGTTGCCACTCCATAGATCGCCGTGGACCAGGGCAGGCTGAACCTGGTGACCACCAAGCCAATGGGGCACCAGCTCCAAGAGCTGTTTGACCCCACGCAACGGCTGCCCCTGCTGGGCCGCCCAACGGAGCTGGGGCCCCAGGCGGCAGTCCACAAAAAAGCGCGGCCAGTTCTTTTCCCAGCCATTGATCTGGGGGTTGGAGCCGATGACGTTGTCGCGGCTCCAACCAAAGCGGCCCTCCGATGCCCCCGCCTGGGCACTGGCCCGGTGCAACGCAGCCAAGCCCCCTCCAACGCCAAACCAGCCGTCCCCGCTGGCCCCACTCCCCCTGGAACCGCTGGCACCGCTAAAGGCCAGCCACGGCAGCAGCAGTAGCGCCTGCCCCGCCAGCACCCCCACCCCCAGTGGTTCTGGCACCAGCAACGGCAGCCGGGCCCAACGGGCTAAAGCCCTGAGCCCCTCAGCCTCAGCCAAAAGCAAGGGCAGGGCCTCTGCCCCATTGCTCTTGAGAAACCATTGCCGACCATCGGCCAGCTCAAGCTGCCAGGCCCTGTGACTGCAGCCGCCACCCACAGGGCGCTGGGCCACCAGCTCCAGCGGGCCGTCGTCCCCCAGCTGCTGCTGCAGCCATGGGACTAGCAGGTTGGCGGGAGGCAGGCCCATCACCCAGGCAGAGGGGGCTGCCAGCATGGCCCCATGGATCGAAGCGTGGATGTGGTGGTCGTTGGGGCTGGCGTCGCTGGCCTCACCGCTGCTGCTTTGCTTGCCAAAGAAGGGCTCACGGTGGAGCTGCTGGAAGCCCATCGCCAAACCGGTGGCTGTGCTGGCACCTTTCGGCGGGGTCCTTACACCTTTGATGTGGGGGCCACCCAGGTGGCGGGGCTGGAGGCCGGCGGCATCCACAGCCGGCTGTTTGCCCATCTCGGGGTCAGCGCACCCCCTGCCAGCGCCCTAGACCCAGGCTGCGTGGTGGATCTGGGCGATGGCCTCCCAGCGATTTCCCTCTGGCGGGATCCCCACCGCTGGCAAGTCGAACGCAGCCAGCAATTCCCCGGCAGTGAGCGGTTTTGGCAGCTCTGCAGCGCCCTTCACCAAGCCAATTGGGCCTTTGCCGCCAAGGATCCCATCCTGCCGCCGCGCTCCGCTTGGGATCTCGGCCAACTGCTGGGGGCCCTGGGCCTGGGCACCATCGCCAGCGGCCTGTTCACCGGGGCCACCATCGCCACCCTGCTGCACCTCTGCGGCTGCGCTGGGGATCTGCGGCTGCGGCGTTTTCTGGATTTGCAGCTCAAGCTGTATTCCCAAGAACCCGCCGACCGCACGGCAGCCCTCTACGGCGCCACGGTGCTGGCCATGGCCCAGGCCCCGCTTGGGCTGTTCCACCTCCAGGGTTCGATGCAGGTGCTCTGCCACCAGCTCGAGCTCGCCCTGGCCCAAGCCCAGGGCGAGCTGCGGCTGCGCCACCGGGTGGATCGCATTACCCCCATTGAGCCGCAAGCCACGGGTTGCCGCTGGAGGGTCCAGGGCACGGCCAACCCGCAAGCCGCCCAGGGCGAGCCCTTTGCCCTCAGCTGCCGTGATCTGGTGCTGGCGGTACCTCCCCAGGCGATGCCCGCCTTGCTGGGTGAAAGCTTGCCCCAGGCCTATCGCCAACGGCTGGATGGGCTGCATGAACCCTCCGGGGCCCTGGTCTTCTATGGAGCCGTTGATCGCACGGCCCTGCCAGGGGACTGTGCCAGCCATCTCCAACGGGATTGGGATCGGCCCGGTTCGCTGTTTGTCTCCATCAGCCAGGAGGGAGATGGCCGGGCACCGGCAGGCCAGGCCACCGTGATCGCCAGCGTGTTCACCACCGCCAAGCCCTGGTTTGGCCTCGATGACGCCACCTATACGGCCCGAAAGATTGCGGCCCAGCGGGACATCCAACGGGGTCTGCAAGAGCTGCTGGGCATCCCCGAAGCGGCCTGGTGCCACCAGGAACTGGCCACCCCCCGGGGCTTTGCCGGCTGGACTGGCAGGCCCTGGGGCTATGTGGGAGGGCTGGGCCAACACCCCAGCCGCTTCGGACCCTTTGGCCTGGCGAGCCGCACGCCGCTAGAGGGGCTCTGGCTCTGCGGCGATGCGATTTATCCGGGCGAGGGCACCGCCGGCGTGAGTCTTTCCGCCCTGATGGCCGCCCGCCAACTGCTGGCCAGCCGGGGCCGCAAGCTCACCATCGCCCCAGGGAAGGGGCCGAAGGGCCAGAGATAGGGCTAAAGAAATTCTGGGCGCAACTGATGGGCCTCCTCCAGGGCCCCCTGCAGGGCGTCCCACTGGCCGGCCTGGAGCTGGGCTTCGAGCTCTTCGAGGCTGATCCGATAGGTGGCGAGGGCCGTCAACAACGCCGCCCGGTTGGTGCGGGCCATCAGGCTGCCCAACTCGGGATTGCCGCCGCCCACCCTGGTGGTGTCGGCAAAGCCAGTGGAAGCCAGGGCCCGCACCAAGGCCGGTAGGGCACCCCCCGCATCGGCGGCTTCCCCATGGGCAGCCTGCAGCAAGGCCGCTCCCACCAAAACGGGCAGATGGGAAATCAGCGCCACGGCCTGGTCGTGGGACCTGGAGTCACAGGTGAGCCAGTGGGCACCTACCGCCTCGGCCAAGCGCCGCACCTCGGCCAAGGCGTCTGGATCCGTGGTGGCCGTCGGGGTGGCCACCCAGGGCCTGCCCGCAAACAGGCCGGCCACGCCCGCCTCCACGCCCGCCTCGGCCGTACCGGCCATGGGATGGCTGGCCACAAAGCGGGGTACCCGGCTGTGCCAACGCTCGAGCACCGGTGCCTTCACCGAACCCACATCGGTAATCACCGCCTCGGGGGGCAGGGCCGCCATGAGCTCCTGAGCAGGATCCAGCAAACGATCCAACGGCAGGGCCAACACCACCAAACCACAACCCTCGAGCACCCCCGGATCGGTGCTCACATCCGTTGCCAACTGGCGTTGACGCGCCCTCTCGGCGGTGGCGGGGCGATGGACCAGGGCCCGCACCCGGGCGCCTTGCGCCATCAAATCGAGGCCCAAGGAACCCCCAATCAGGCCCATGCCCACAATCCCCACGGGCTTCGCCTGCCAAAGGGGCTCTCCGGATTGAACCCATGCGTTTCCGGCGTCTGTCATCCCAGCTGCAGTCCCTACACGCCAGCTTCCTACGCTTAAGGGCCCATCGGCAGCTCGCGGATGCTGGAAGCCCGCGCCCATCAGCAGCTCAAGGCGCTACTCCAGCGTGAGGGAGGCGGGCACTGGCCCCACCATCTCAGCCTGAGCCGGCTCGTTGCCCGCAGCCTGAGGCGCAGGGATCACACCGTGGTGCGCCTGGCTCCAGGCACGGAGCCCAATTGGTGGATCAGCCTGCTGGTGCCCTTGGCCCTTGGGGAGGAGCCCCTGGCCCTGGTGGTGAGTGAATCGGCGCGGCAACGGCTGCAGCAGATTGAATTGCCCAGGCTCGCGGCGGCCGATCCAAGCCTGGCCTTGCCCTGCTTCGAGGGGACCCAGGCCCCCCAGCAAGCCAGGGTCTGGGTGCTCAGCCATCGCCAACTGGTAGAGGCCTGGCGATCCAATCAGCTGGGAGAGCGGCAGCTGGTGATCCCCGAGGCCGAGAACCTGGATGGCTGCTTGCGGGAAGCCCTCGAGGTGGTGATCACCCCAGAGCACTGGGACCAACTCCGGCGCGCCCAACCCAGCGCAGAAGCCAGCCTGCTCAGCCTGCATGAACGGCTCAGCCGGCAGCTCCTGGCCCACCCCCGCAATCCCAAACAGCAGGTTGCCCTGGCCCCAGAAGATGAGGCGCCCTTGCGGCACCTGCTCCAGGTGCTAGGCCCCCTGCCCGAACCCTGGCCCGCCTGGCTCGCTGCCACTGGCTCCGCCTGGACCAGCTGGGCCCGGGTCAATCCCCAGCTCTTGCAATGGCGACTGCACCGCCAACCCCTCGAACCCAGCAGGGTCCTGTCTGGTCTTCTCGATGGCCGGGGTTGCGTGCTGATCGGCCAGATGGGCGAGCGCACCGCCCTGGATCTCACCCCAACGGTCACCGTTGCGCTGGGCGATCCGCCCTTGGCAGACCCCCTGCCCCTCTTCGCTCCGCTGCGCCAACCCCTGCCCAACAGCCCCCATTACGGGGAGCACTTGCTCGAGCAAAGCCGCCGGCTGGTTCTCGGCCAAGCGGGATTAAGCGTAGTGGTACTCAGCGATGACGCCCTGCGCCTGGATCTCACTAGTGCCCTGGCCGCCGAATTTGGCAGCCGGGTCGTGCACCAGAGCACAGCCCCCGAAAGCAACGGCGTGATCTGCGCCAGTTGGAGTTGGTGGCTTGCCAACCAAGAGCGCTTGCCATTGCCAGCGCAGGTGATTGTGGGCTTACTACCGCTCGCGAGCCTGGAAGATCCGCTCACAGCTGCCCAGGTGAAGCTTCTGCGCGAGCAAGGCCGCGATTGGTTTCGCGAGCAGCTCCTCCCTGACGGCCTCAGCCAACTGCAACTGGGGGTATCGGGGCTCAGGCGCAGTGGCGGTCGCCTCGCCATCCTGGATGGCCGGCTCAGGGGCCGCAGCTGGGGGCAAAACGTTTTGGGCGCCCTTGAACCCTGGGTGGCCTTAAGCCGGCTTTTGCCTCATTAGCCTTGGCAACTCCAAAGCATTGACCCATGGGGGAAGCCAAACGCCGCACCATCCAGGGGCTGCCGCCCAAACGCGTCAAAAAAGACAAGGTGGACACCTCCCCACGGCTGGTGGCCTGGTTCCCCCTGACCCGCAACCAGGCCGATCAATTCGTCCAGGTCAGCACCAAGGGCGCCTGGATCGGCATTGGGGCCCTGGTGGTGTTTTGGATCACCGTGCGCTTCGTTGGCCCCGCCGCCGGCTGGTGGGCCCTCTCAGATGGCTAATCCAGATCGCTGGTGCTGATCTCCAAAACGGGTCGCTGATTCACTTGGCTCATTTGCCACAACGGCTACCGCCCCAAATCTGAAGAAAACCCTAAGATTGAGCGGAATGTGAGATTCGCCCATGTTTCCCCGATTGGCGGAGCAGTACAGATCGGTCGTTCACGATCTGGTGATGAGCCTCCAGGCCCTCGCCAAAAGCCTGCAAACCAGCAATGTGGCTGCCACTTGCTACATCTGCGGTGATGGCCGCGATGGCCAAGGGGCTTCCTTTGTGGCCAACCTGGGCGACAACCACATGGTTCGCTTTCTGGTGTCCGATTTCGGCATCAGCTGGGTGGAATCCCGCAATGGCCACGAACTCGTGAAACTGGAGGGAGCCGAAGCCATCCAGGAGCTGCAACGGGTGGCCCAGGTCCTGCAAAGTCCCCCAGCACGTAACCGCCAACGCGCCGAAGCATGAAAAGGGCGCCGTTACCGGCGCCCCATCCCTTCACGCCTTCACCGACGCCGGACTTTCCGAGCCAACCGCCGGCGATTCAGCCGCCGCAAGCTCCGCGCTGGATGCAGCGGCCGCCGCTTTTGCCGCCGCCGCCAGGGGCTTCATGGAATTGGCCGTCACCTCAGATCCCTCGGTCAACTTCTGGCGCGTCAATCGCTCAATCACCTCCGCTTGGGTTGGGTGCTGCTCAAGCCAGGTGATCGTGTTGTCACGGCCCTGGCCAATGTTGTCGCCGTCGTAGCTGTACCACGCTCCCTTGCGGGTCACCACACCGGTCTCCTCAGCGAGGTCGAGCAAACAGCCGATGGTGCTGATGCCGCGGCCAAACAGAATGTCGAACTCCGCAATCCGGAACGGCGGGGCCACCTTGTTTTTGGCCACCTTCACCTTGGCCCGAATGCCGTATTCCTCGGTACCGCGCTTCAGGGTTTGGATGCGACGGATGTCGAGCCGCACCGAGGCATAGAACTTGAGGGCGTTACCCCCGGTGGTGGTTTCAGGGTTGCCGTAGGTGACGCCAATTTTCTGACGCAACTGGTTCAGGAAGATCACCGTGCAACCGGACTTGCCGATATTGCCTGTGATTTTGCGCATGGCCTGGCTCATCAGGCGGGCCTGGCTGCCCACCGCAAGATCACCCATTTCGCCTTCAATTTCAGCCCGGGGGGTGAGGGCTGCAACCGAGTCCACAACCACAATGTCCACCGCGGCGGATCGCACCAGCTGGTCGACGATCTCGAGGGCCATCTCGCCGGTATCCGGCTGGGAAACCAGCAGATTTTCGATGTCCACCCCAACGGAGGCGGCATAGACGGGATCGAGGGCGTGCTCCGCATCCACGAAGGCAGCCACCCCTCCACGCTTCTGAACCTCAGCGATGGCATGCAGGGTCAGCGTGGTCTTACCCGAACTCTCCGGGCCATAAACCTCGACAACCCGGCCCTTGGGATAGCCGCCACCCAAGGCGAGGTCGAGGGTGAGCGCTCCGGTGGGGAACGTCTCCACCCGCATGCGGGAGGCATCGCCCAGCCGCATGATCGAACCCTTACCGAAATTGCGCTCGATGTGGTTGAGCACAAGTCCGAGGGCCTTGTCGCGCTCGGCAGCCGCCCGGGCGTCAGCCGCACTTGAAGCAGCCGTGCTGGAAGGGGAACTGGAAGCAGAAGCGGCCTTGGAATCGACGGGCATAACAGCAATCAGAAGCGATGGGATGGGCCGCTGGAATGGACAGGCAGGACTCCGCAGGATCAACCCCAGAGCGCCATCCTGCGACCTCTAAGAAGCAAGTGCCACCGACGGAGGCCGGCGTATCAATTGCGCATAGTACTGACGTACTCTAACGCCCTATGGCCATTGCGCCAGGGGGGCTGCAAAGGCGGTGGGCTCGAGCCAAGCAATGCCCTCAGGCAGCCCCACGCCATCGCCAGGCGCAAGGTAACCCCAACTCACCAGGAAGCAGCGCACCGCGGCCAGGGCCGCCTGGCTACGCACGAGTTCAAGGGTGGGGCGACGGTCTTCGACAAACCAAATGGGGCGCCCCTGGGCCTCCCCCGCGAGCAGGCGGGCCAGCACCTCACTTTTGCTGCCCTGCTCGTGGCCATAGAGGGCCCATGGCTTAAGCCCCGCCGCCTGGAGCAATTGCTGGGCAAAGGCCCCTCCTTTGGTGGTAAGCACCGCCCAGTCGGCCCCCTCCGAGGCCAGACGGCCGAGCCGGCCGATCACCCCCGGGTAAAACCGATGCAAGCCCAACCAGGCCCCCAGGTCGGCCGCCAAGGCCCCAGAGCGCTCCTGCTCAAGGGCCTGCTGCAGGTCGTGCTCGGAAACACCCCACCGGGCCAAGGCCAGGGGCAAGGCCGCGTCGTAGGTGGCCAGCAGAGCTGGCACATCCAAATCTGGGCGGCCCAATTCGAGGGCCATCAACACCATTTCCCAGCCCTTGTGAATGAGGGGCCTGAGCTGGGCAAAGGCCGGCGGAGCTTGGGCTGGCAACACCACACCAGGGGCGACGGCGAGGGCCGCCAAGCGCGCCGAAAACCAGTATTCGGCCATGCCATCGACGAGCACGCCGTCGAAATCGAACACCAACAACGGGGCCGAGGGGGCTGCCGTAATCACGGGAAAACCCTTGTGAAAACTGGGTCGCTAGGATTCGAACCTAGGAATGGCGGGACCAAAACCCGCTGCCTTACCGCTTGGCGACGACCCAATGGTGCCCTCTGGGAGCAGCCAACACCGGCCTTCACCGGTGTGTAGCTAGTTACCCATAGCGCCTGGTCCTTCGTCAACCGAGGCCCCAATCCACTCAACATTCAGGCAGGGAAGACGCGCAAATACTGGGCCGGGCCCCGGCCAAATACCGCCGTGCGCAGCCGGTAGCGACTAGCCAGTTCAGCCTGCATCTGACGCACCCTCCCGGTGCGGGGCAGCAGCTCCACGGGATGGCCCTGGGGCAAGACCACCTGCTCCACAGCCAGTCGGCATTCCTCGAGCGCCGCCAGGGCATCGTCCAAACCTGTTAATTGGCCCCCATGGGCCTTGGATTCACCAGCGGCCCCAGGCTCCCCCAGCGCTCTGCCCTGGCGATTGGCCAACAAGCGCTCCAGCCCCCGCTGCACCTGGGGGAGGGCGGCGCTTTTGATCACCAGGATTGGGATGCCTAGCTCCTGGGCCTGACGCCGCACGTGGGGATCGCGCCCCAACTGCTGCCGCACGGCGAGCACCACATCCGCCAGCTCCACGCTGCCGGCCAACTCCACGGGCAATTGCCTGGAGCGGGCCACCTGCTCCAGCTGGCTGGGGCTGATCCCTGAGCCATAGACCCTCAGGCTCTGGCCTGGCGAGGCGGCCTGCCCAGGGTCGGCGCAGGCCCCGTGCTCTGCCTCGAGGTCTGCCTCGAGGTCTGCCCCGTCGCCAGGGTCGTCCTCCAGTGGGAGCAACGAAGCGGGACGCAGCCGTCCGTGGGACATCGGTGGGTGTTCCGGGCGATTGTGGGGCCGGGGGCTGGCGAGGGTTGGGGGAGACGGGTCTGGAGAAGTCGGGGCCTGACGGGTGAGCTGGCCATCGGGGCCCACTTCTCGAATCTCAGGGCGGGCGCTCTGGCCCCGCAGCAACCAATCCACGGTGCGGGCCACATCCCGATGCACCAACCAGCGGTGACGGGTGTGCATCTCCACAGCCAAGGGGAAAGTGGGATCAGCCGCCCGCTCCAGCACGGTTTTTTGGGTGCGGCGGCGACGCGCCTCCTCGTCGCCCAGGGTTACCGACTGAATGCCCCCCACCAAATCAGCGAGCGTGGGGTTCTTGATCAAGTTGGCCAGCTCATTGCCATGGGCCGTGGCCACGAGCATCACGCCCCGCTCCGCGATCGTGCGGGCAGCCAAAGCCTCGAGCTCGGTGCCGATTTCATCGATCACGATGACCTCGGGCATGTGGTTCTCCACCGCCTCGATCATCACCTGGTGCTGGAGCTCGGGGCGGGCCACCTGCATGCGCCTGGCCCGGCCAATGGCGGGGTGGGGAATGTCGCCATCACCGGCAATTTCATTGCTGGTGTCAATCACGACCACCCGCTTGCCCAAGTCATCGGCCAGCACCCGGGCAATCTCCCGTAGCGCCGTGGTCTTGCCCACCCCAGGCCGCCCCATCAACAACAACGACTGGTTCGAATCGAGCAGGTCTCGCACCATGGCAACGGTGCCAAACACGGCCCTGCCAACCCGGCAGGTGAGCCCAACCACGGCCCCAAGGCGGTTGCGAATGGCGCTGATGCGGTGCAGCGTGCGCTCAATGCCAGCCCGGTTGTCGCCGCCGAAGCTGCCGAGCTGGTCGATCACCGCCTCCAAATCGGCCCGCGTGACCGGGTTCTCGCCCAAGGCCATCACCCGGGCTGGATAGCGGGCCTCGGGCACCCGGCCCAGATCCAGCACCACCTCAAGCAGTTGGTCACGCGCCTGGGGCGTGGCCAGAGCCTGCTGAACCTCGGCGGGCAACACCTCCAACAAGCGATCGAGATCGTCGGTAATCCGCTGGGGGGCCACGGCCTGCGGCGTAATGGGCTGGGGAGTGATGGGCTGGGGAAATAAGGCCAGGGAAGCGAACGAATCGGGGCTCAGCACGACGCCACACGGATTAGGTCCGTTCTAGCCAGGGGCGCACAAGCTGTTGCACCGCCACCAGGGCTTGGGGCCAGAGCTCCCCATCGGCCAAGAGGGAGGTGCCCCGCTCCTGGGCCGCAAGCAACCAGGGCTGGAGCTGCCGGCGGGCGACCCCACCAAAGGCCACCCCGGCCGCCAGCCTCGCCAGTTGGGGCTGGGCCTCGAGATGGGCCAGGGTCTTGCCATTGGTCCCCCCGGCCAGCTGGAGGGGCCCGGGGGGGGCCTGGGGCGCCAGCTGGGCCAACAACTGCACGGCCGCATGGGCCATGCCGTCACCCACATCCCCACTCATGGGGCGACCATCCAGCTGCCAAATCGGCAGCAGCCCCTTGGCCCTGATCAGGGCAAAGCGCTGCCACAGCTCCTGGGCGCCCACCTCGGCCCCCGCACTGACCGCCAGCCTCCGCAGCGGGATACCGCTCGCGATCAGCTGATCGAGGCGCTCGCCAAAGGCCTGCAGCCGGCCACGTTGGGTGTGCAGCTCGATGGCCTCGGGCTGCAACTCCGCCAGGAGGGGAGCCACGGCCCCTGGGGCCAACACCTGGCTGCGCTCCTGGATCAATCCCAGCGGACAGGCGGGCAAGCAGCGGCCGCAGCCATAACAACGGTCCTCGGTAACGCCTGGGCCGCCTGGGGTGGGCGGGCCGATCGCCAGGGCAGGGCAAACCCGCTCGCAGGGACGCGGGCAACCGCTTGGGCAGCAAGTCGGATCGAACCAGGCCTTACGGAAATGGGGATCGAGGCCATCACTGAGGCTCAGCATCAGCCAGGGCCTGGCCGCACCGCGCGCCACGGCCCAGGCCACACCGCGCCGGATAGCAGCCACCACGGCCCCATCCGCGGCGCCATCAATGCAATGCACCCCCGCCAGGGCATACAGACCGCACAGGTCCTCGATGGCGGCGAGGTCCTGATTGCTGGCGCCACAGATCAACTTGACCCAACGGCCCTGGGCCAGGGCAGCTTCAGGCAGCAAGCACCTGCTCAAGGGGCTGCCAGCGCAGGCTGCGCGAACCGCCCATTTCCACCACCATCTTCAAGCGCGGTTCCTTGCGGCACAGGGCCAGCAGGGAGGCGAGCTCAGCTGAAGACAGCACCTGACCCTCAATCAGCCACAAGAGAATCGGCTTAGAGCCCTCCAGCAAGGAGCCCAGCTGGGGCATCACCCGTTGGACTTCGCCTACGGCCGCACCCCGACCCACACTTTGATGACCCAGGTGGGGGGGGCGCACACCATGGAGTTGCAGCAGGTAGGCCTCGGGATCGCCCAGGCCCCTGGCTGAGGTCATCTGGGCTTGATAACCCGCTGCCCGCATGCGGCGAAGCAGTCGGGTCTCGGCCCCACCCTCGAGGGGTACGAACAGGGCAAGGGCACCGGCCTTCTCCAGGTCCTGCCGGAAACCGCGACCAGAGAGCAGCAGGGGCATCGCCAACAGACGCGGAGCTGCGGGACAGTCTGACAGCCAACTTCAAAAGCGGTGCATCAAGACGGCCCAAAGGGAGAGGGTTTCGTGATGGGGTATGGTTTCTGGCTGTGCCATTGATTTGTGCCCGTCCGCTAGCCGGGCCTCCAAATCACGGCACAAGGTCACCAGTGGTGGTGGCCTTCCCAGGCCAGTACGGAAGAAGCAGCTTCAACAGCTGTGTAAGCCGTCGGGAAACTATCCGAACGCCTTCGATTTTTTCGGAAATCGAGACCGGTTCAGACAAGTCCCAGCCCGCTGATCAGGTTCTGATCCGTCTTGCTAGCCCTTTGGACATCGCACCAAACCTGCGGCAGGCCTCGCCTTTCGCAAGCTCGGGCAGCCCCTAGGACGAGCCAGACGTTCTTCGCCCTGACCTCAGTTTTCGCCGGCTCCATCTCTGCCTTACGGCAAGGGTGACCGGTGGTCCAGCTGGCGCTGTTTCTCTTCCTATGTCTATCGGCATTCTTGGGAAGAAATTGGGCATGTCCCAGTTCTTCGACGACGAGGGCAGATCCATCCCGGTCACATTGATCGAGGCGGGTCCTTGCCGCATCACCCAACTCAAATCCACCAACACCGACGGCTATGTCGCGGTGCAACTTGGTTTTGGCGACATTCGCGAGAAGCTCGTGAACAAGCCAGCCAAAGGGCACCTGGCCAAGTCCGGCGACGAGGTCCTGCGTCACCTGAAGGAATATCGGGTTGACAGCGTGGACGGCCTCGAGCTGGGTAGCTCCGTCACCGTGGCAGCTTTCGAAGCCGGTCAAAAGGTGGACGTCAGTGGCGACACCATGGGCCGCGGTTTCGCAGGCCTCCAGAAGCGCCATGGCTTCAGCCGCGGTCCCATGACCCACGGCTCGAAGAACCACCGCGAACCAGGCTCGATTGGCGCCGGTACGACCCCGGGCCGCGTCTATCCCGGCAAGCGGATGTCTGGCCGTTACGGCGGCAAGCAAATCACCACCCGCGGGCTCGTGATCCTGAAAGTGGATACCGAGCGCAACTTGCTGGTGGTCAAAGGTTCAGTGCCCGGCAAGCCCGGCGCCCTGCTGAACATCCGCCCGGCGAACCGGGTCGGCTTCAAGGCTGGGAACTGAGGAGAACACCGATGACAAACTGTGTAATCCGCGATTGGCAGGGTAAAGAAGCTGGAAAAGCTGCCCTCGACCTGAAAGTCGCCAAAGAAACGTCCGCCCACGACCTCGTCCATCGCGCCGTGGTCCGGCAACTGGCCAACGCCCGCCAGGGCACAGCCAGCACCCTGACCAGGGCCGAAGTGGCCGGTGGCGGTCGCAAGCCCTACAAGCAAAAGGGCACCGGTCGCGCCCGCCAGGGTTCGATCCGCACCCCCCTCCGCCCCGGCGGCGGTGTGGTGTTTGGGCCCAAGCCCCGCAGCTACACCCTGGCGATGAACCGCAAGGAACGTCGTCTGGCCCTGCGCACCGCCCTGATGAGCCGCATCACCGATATCACGGTGGTGAAGGGATTTGGTGCGGGCCTTGAAACGCCCAAAACCAAAGAGATCACCGCTGCCCTCCAGCGTTTCGGCATTGATGCCGGCGCCAAGGTGCTGTTGGTGCTTGATGGGGCCTCCGAGGCTGTGCGCCGCTCAGTGCGCAACCTTGAGAAGGTCAAGCTGATCGCTGCTGATCAGCTCAACGTGTTCGATCTGCTCCACGCCAACAACTTGGTGGTGAGCGAAGAGGCACTCGCGAAGATCCAGGAGGTCTACGGAAATGACTGAGCGTTTTGTCGGCAGGCTCGCGGACGTCATCCGTCGGCCTCTGATCACTGAGAAGGCCACCCGTGCCCTCGAGCTGAACCAGTACACCTTCGAGGTGGACCACCGGGCTGCCAAGCCCGACATCAAAGCCGCCGTCGAGCAACTGTTCGACGTCCGCGTGGTGGGTGTCAGCACCATGAATCCCCCTCGCCGATCCAGGCGCGTGGGCCGCTTCGCGGGCAAACGTGCCCAGGTGAAGAAAGCCGTGGTGCGCCTGGCCGAGGGCAACGCCATCCAGCTTTTCCCCGAGTCCTGAGGCGCCTAAACAACCATGGCTATTCGTAAATACCGCCCCATCACCCCCGGCACCCGCACCCGTGTCGCCAGCGATTTCTCGGAAATCACCGGCCGTGGTCGCGAACGGGGCCTGGTGGTGGCCAAGCACCGCCGCAAAGGCCGCAACAACCGGGGCGTCATCACCTGCCGCCACCGGGGCGGCGGTCACAAGCGCCTCTACAGAATCGTCGACTTCCGTCGCGATAAGCACGGTGTGGTCGCCAAAGTGGCTGCCATTCACTACGACCCCCATCGCAATGCCCGCCTGGCCCTGCTCTTCTACGCCGATGGCGAGAAGCGCTACATCCTGGCCCCGGCAGGCATTGAGATCGGCCAACAGCTGATTTCGGGTCCCGAATCTCCGATCGAGACCGGCAACGCCCTGCCCCTGTCGTCCATCCCCCTCGGCTCAAGCGTCCACAACGTGGAGCTCTACGCCGGCCGGGGCGGCCAGATGGTTCGCACCGCTGGTGCCAGTGCCCAGGTGATGGCCAAAGAAGGCGACTACGTTGCCCTCAAGCTGCCCTCCACTGAGGTTCGCCTGGTGCGTCGCGAGTGCTACGCCACCATCGGCGAAGTGGGCAACTCCGAGGTGCGGAACACCAGCCTCGGCAAAGCTGGCCGCAAGCGCTGGTTGGGTCGCAGGCCTGAGGTCCGCGGCAGCGTGATGAACCCCTGCGATCACCCCCACGGTGGTGGCGAGGGCCGCGCTCCCATCGGTCGCTCTGGTCCGGTTACCCCCTGGGGCAAACCAGCCCTGGGCCTCAAAACCCGTAAGCGGAACAAACCCAGCAATCGGTTTGTGCTCCGGAAACGTCGCCGCACCTCCAAGCGGAGCCGTGGCGGACGCGATTCCTGATGAACCACACCGCTTTGCTTTCTG
>CANHGA010000007.1 GCA_947460085.1 Synechococcaceae cyanobacterium | reverse complement strand
CCGGCGAACACATCGCGGTAGAGGGTGCGAGCACCGTGCCAAATGTGCCCGAAGAAGAACAGCAGGGCGAAGGTGGCGTGACCGAAGGTGAACCAGCCGCGGGGTGAGCTGCGGAAGGTGCCAGCGGAGTGGTACTTCTCGCGATCGAATTCAAAGCCTTCACCCAACTGGGCTTTACGGGCCAGTCGCTTGACGTCGGCTGGATCGGTGAAGGTTTGGCCATTCAGGGCACCGCCGTAGACGGTTGCCGTGACCCCGGTCTGTTCGAAGGAGTACTTCGCTTCAGCGCGGCGGAATGGGATGTCGGCGCGAACAATGCCTTCCTGGTCTTGGAGAATCACAGGGAAGTTCTCGAAGAAGTTGGGCAGGCGACGCACTTCGAGGTTGCGGCCGTCCTTATCCGTGAAGACGATGTGGCCAATCCAGCCGGTGGGCAGGCCATCGCCATTCACCATCGGACCCACACGGAACAGACCGCCTTTGGCAGGGCTGTTGCCGACGTAGTCGTAGAAGGCCAGCTTCTCTGGAATCGAGGCATAGGCCTGTTCCATTGAAGCCCCGCCATCGAGGGCGGTTTGCACTCGCCGGTTGATTTCGGTCTTGAAGTAGCTCTGGTCCCACTGGTAGCGGGTGGGGCCAAAAAGTTCGACAGGGGTCGCTGCCGCGCCGTACCACATGGTTCCTGCCACAACGAAGGCCGCAAAGAAAACGGCAGCAATGGCCGAGGCCAAAACCGTTTCGATGTTGCCCATGCGCAGCGCTTTGTAGAGGCGCTCGGGGGGGCGGGAGGTGATGTGGAAGACGCCGGCAATGATGCCAACGATCCCTGCCGCGATGTGGTGGGCAACGATGCCGCCGGGATTGAAGGGGTTAAACCCCTCAGGGCCCCAGGACGGCTGTACCGCCTCAAGGTGCCCGTTTAATCCGTAGGCGTCGGAGACCCACATGCCCGGGCCAAAAACGCCGGTGAGGTGGAACGCGCCGAAGCCAAAGCAGCCCAAACCTGCGAGCAGCAGGTGGATGCCAAAGATCTTGGGCAGGTCGAGGGCGGGCTCCCCGGTGCGGGGGTCTTGCCAGATCTCGAGGTCCCAAAAGGTCCAGTGCCAGATGGCGGCAAGGAACAGGAGGCCACTGAAAATGATGTGGGCAGCGGCCACACCTTCAAAGCTCCAGAAGCCTGGGTCAACACCGGTTTCGCCGGTAATGCTCCAGCCGCCCCAGCTGCCGGTGACTCCCAGGCGAGCCATGAAGGGCATGACGAACATGCCCTGACGCCACATGGGGTTCAGAACGGCATCTGAAGGATCGAAGATCGCAAGCTCATAAAGCGCCATGGAGCCGGCCCAGCCGGCCACCAGCGCGGTGTGCATGAGGTGCACAGCCAGTAAGCGACCTGGGTCGTTAATGACAACGGTGTGCACCCGATACCAGGGCAATCCCATGGGGAGTAGGTCTGGAGTGGGTGCGGCGATCGTAAGGGCGAGAAGGGCCCTCCTGAGCGCCTGGTTACGGAGCGCAACTGGCGGCTTCACAATGGATCCCAAACCGGGAGCCCTCCATGCCAGTCATTCGCTTTGTGCGTGAAGGTCGGGATGTGGAGTGTTACCCGGGAGAAAACCTCCGGGAGGTGGCCCTGCGGGAGGGCATCGAGCTCTACGGCTTGAAGGGAAAGCTGGGCAATTGCGGTGGTTGCGGCCAGTGCATCACCTGTTTTGTCGAACTGCCCGAGTCCACCTCCTCCTTGGCGATGACTGGCCGCACGGCTGTGGAAGATCAGAAACTGCGGGGGCGGCCCCAAAACTGGCGCTTGGCCTGTCAGGCCCTGGTGCAGGAATCGCTCTTGGTGCTCACCCGCCCCCAGGTGGGCATGGCGAATAAGGACGACGCCATGGCGACGGCCCTGGCCCAACCGCTCGGGGCTGGGCCGACGGAGTGGCCAGCGCCACCGGAGGCCGAGGAGCCCGAAGGTGGAGACGCAGAGGCCGTGGAGACCGACCAAACCGCAACGAGCGGTGAAGGCTCCTGAATCCACCCTTTCGCCGGTGATACCCTCCGTTTACGCCCAAAAGGTCCGTCTTAAGCAGCCATGGAAACCAACGATCTCGGCTTTGTTGCCAGCCTCATGTTCGTGTTGGTTCCGGCTGTCTTTTTGATTATTCTTTACATCCAAACCAACAGCCGCCAAGGGGGCTGATAGGTCTGGCCAGGCGGCCTCTGGTAGAGACGGCCTCTGGCAGGCCTCTCAGAGCTGTTCCGGCTCCCGCACCAACAACACTGGTGCGGGAGCGTGAACCCGGATGTAGTCACTCACCGAGCTGCCTAGCAGGCGGTCGATGTCGACCAAGCTTTTGGCCACAACTGGGCGGCGGTCCTGGGAGGCAATGACCAGGAGATCGGCCTTGATCTCGTCAGCGGCATTGCAGACGGTTCGGCCGATATCCCCAGAGCGGTGAATCGGTTGGAGCTCCACCCCAAAGCTCCGGGCCCGCTGAACCGCTTTTTCAAGCACCAGATCCGAGGGGCTCTTGCCCCCCCTTGAGGGGGTGATGTCTTGGCGGCTCACGTGTACCCCCGTGAGGCTGCCGCCTGGGATGTCGCGCACCAGCTCGCAGGCCAGTTTGAGGGCGTCATCCCCGACTCCGGTGCCATCGATGGTCACCAGCACGCGGTTGATGTGGCGGATGTAGAGGTCGTCGCGCACCAGCAACATCGGCCTGGTGGAGAGCTGAAAGACGTATTGGCTGGCGCTATTGCTCAGGATTGATTGCAGCCGGCTCATGCCCCGGGAGCCCATCACGATCAGATCGCTATCGAGCTCATCGGCCACCTTGAGCACGGTTTGCTTGGTGTCGCCCTGGCGAATGATCGTGTTCACGTCGCTGGGGTTGAGCCCGAGCCGTTGCACCGCTTCGGCCACAATGCCGGCGGCCTTTTGGGAGTGCTCGGTGAAGCTTTCGCCGGCCTGCTCGGGCACCACGTGCAGCAGGTTGAGGCGGGCTTGGCGCACGGCGGGGATGTCGCGCAGCATGCGAACCATCTCTTCGACATGGCCTTTGCCGGAGTCGGCAATTAAAACGTTGCGAAACACGCGGTTCACCCTTGGCTCTAGGGCAGCCTATGGCCCATCCGTGGGTTGGGAGCAGCCGCCATGCAGACCGTGATGGAGTCCCATCCGCCCAGGGGGTGGCTATTGGAGCGGCGGGTACTGCCCCAACACACCGACCATGCCGGCGTGATGTGGCATGGGGCCTATCTGGCCTGGCTGGAGGAGGCCCGGGTGGAGGCTTTGGCGGCCGTTGGCTTGGCCTACAGCGATCTGTCTGCCAAGGGGCTTGAGCTCCCCTTGGTGCACTTGGCCGTTGATTACAAGCAGGCCCTGCTCCATGGCGATGCCGTGCAGCTCTTCAGTGAGGTGCTCCCCCGCAGGGGCGTGAAGTTGCCTTGGCGCAGTTGGTTTGTGGCTCCCGGGGGCGAACTGGCCGCCGAGGCCCGGGTGGATTTGGTTTTGGTGGATTGCTCGGCGGGCCCGGGGCATCGCAAGGTGCTGCGGCGCCTTCCGGCCGAGCTGGCTACCGCAGTTGCCAGCCTGGTGCGCGGCCCGCAATAGACTTTCAGTACAAATGTACTGATGACATGGGTGCGTTGCTGCGGTTTCCCGGGGGTGTCCCTGCTGGTGCCCCCGATGGTGCCTCCGGTGGTGCGCCTGCTGGGCGGGGGGCCTGGCCGGAGCAGAGCCGGCTCTGGTGGTTGCTCTGGAGTGGTTGCCCTGGGCTGGGTTGGTCGCGGTTGGCCCAAATTCAGGCCCTGTTTGGCTCTTGGGCCGAGGCGTGGCAGGCCCCGATCGGCTTGTTTGAGGCGTTGCCAGGTTTTGGCCCCAGGCTCGGCCAGCGCTTGGGCCACTACCGCGAGCGCTGGGGGCCCGAGCCCCTCGACCAGCTGCGCCGCAAGGGCGTTGCCCGGCGGGTTTTGTTGCCGGGCGATCGGCCTTTCCCCCGGGCCATGGCTGAGCTTGAGCGTCCGCCCATGGCCCTCTATTGGCGGGGCCAGGGATCGCTATGGCCCCTCCTGCAGGGGCGCCGGGCCATTGCCGTGGTCGGGACCCGGCACCCCTCCCTCCATGGCCAGTCGATGGCCCATGCGATTGGAGCTGCTTTGGCCAAGGCTGGCTGGCCGGTGGTGAGTGGGTTGGCGGAAGGGATTGATGGGGCCGCCCACCGGGGCTGCTTGGCCGCGGGAGGGAGGCCTGTGGCTGTTTTGGGCACGCCCCTAGAGCGGGTTTACCCCCGCCATCACGCTGACTTGCAGCGCCAGGTGGGGGTCTCTGGGTTGCTGGTGAGTGAGCAGGGGCCTGGCGCTCCGGTGAAGGCGGGCCACTTCGCGGCCCGTAATCGCCTGCAGGTGGCCCTGGCTTCAGGGGTGGTGCTGGTGGAATGCCCGCTCAAGAGTGGGGCGCTGCTGTCCGCTGAGTTGGCCTGGCGCGAGCAATTGCCCCTCTGGGTGGTGCCAGCGGATGCGGGAAAAGCCTCCGCGGCGGGCAGCAATCGCCTGTTGGCCCAGGGCCGCAGTGTGCTGTTGGATCCGGCGGATTTGATTCGCCAGTTGGGCCCTGGCCCCTTGGCGGCCCCTGGGCCGGCCGAACCAGCAGGCCCTAGGCGCCTCGCTGCGGTGCGCCCGGATCCCGAGTTGATGGTGGCCGTGGGGCAGGGTGCGTCCTTGGAGCAGCTGTGCCTGGCCCTGGATCAGCCGGCGGCAACCCTGGCCTCACGCCTGCTTCAGCTGGAATTGGCTGGGGAGCTGCGGGCGGAGCCTGGCCTCTGTTGGAGTCCCCTTTAAAATCTCCCCATGGCCCAGGAGTGCAGCGGCAATCCCCTCTTGGCTGGGTTGCACCCAGGCCAGCAGATCTTGAGCTGGCGCCAGGAGCAATTGGCGAAGGGAGGCAAATCCAGTGATCTCGATTGGTTGCTCGATTTGGGCGGTGGTCTGCGTTGGCGAGAGCTGCAGCTCCTGCACCTGAATGCTGGCCGCCAGGTAGCCCTCAGCCGGTCGTTGGATGGCTTGGCGGCCCTTTGGGATCGCCATCTCCGATCGGCAGAACCCCTCCAATACCTGGTGGGTCTTTGTCCGTGGCGCGATCTGCAGCTGGACGTGGCCCCAGGCGTGTTGATCCCCCGGCAGGAAACGGAGTTGCTGGTGGAGTTGGCCCTGGGGTTGATGGGGGCCCCCGGGCCAGGGGTTTGGGCTGATTTGGGCACGGGGTCGGGTTGTTTAGCCCTGGCCTTGGCGCGGGCTTGGCCAGGGAGTCGGGGTTTTGCGGTGGAGTACAGCCCGGAGGCCATCGCCATCGCCACGGGCAACCTGCTAGCTCCAAGAGAGGGGCCCATGGCCACGGTTGAGCTGCTGCTGGGCAGTTGGTGGGAGCCGCTGGAGTCGCTTTGGGGGCAGCTGGAGTTGGTGGTTTCCAATCCCCCGTACATCCCCACGGCCGTTTGGGCGGCCTTGGATCCGGTGGTGCGTAACCACGAGCCGGCCGGGGCCCTGGATGGGGGCCGCGATGGCCTCGATGCGATTCGCACGATTGGCCAAGGAGCCGCCAAGGCCTTGGCTCCAGGTGGCTGGTTGCTGCTGGAGCACCACCACGACCAAAGCCTGGCGGTTCAGGGGCTGTTGATGGATGCCGGTTTGCAGCAGGTGAGGAGCTATCCGGATTTGGAGGGCATCCAGCGCTTTGCCGCCGCCCGGCGCCCCCCAGCCGCTGGGCTCGAGGGGCTGCAGCCATGAGTGCCCTTGGCTTGGAGCGGTGGCTGGGGCCCGAGGATTTGGCGCTGCGGCTGGCCGCTGGCGAGGCGGCGCTGTTCCCCACCGACACCCTGCCGGCCCTGGCGGCCCGCCCCGCCGAGGCCGCCGAGCTCTGGCGCTTGAAGCAGCGACCCTCCGACAAGCCCTTGATCCTGATGGGTGCAGACCTGGAGCAATTGCAGGGCGTGCTGGGGGTTCCTTGGCGCCAGGAGTGGTTGGCGATGGCCGAGCAGGGATGGCCTGGGGCCCTCACCCTGGTGTTGCCAGCCAAAGGAGCCACCCTTGAGGCCCTCCATCCGGGAGGCACCAGCCTGGGGCTCCGGGTGCCGGCCTGCCCCAGGGCCCAGGAGCTCCTGCGTTGCAGCGGGCCCCTCGCTACCACGAGTGCAAATCCGTCTGGGGAGCCGGCGGCGGCCACCGCAGAAGACGCTGCCCGGATGTTTCCTGGCCTGGCCCTGCTGGGGCCGCTGCCCTGGCCCCAGCAGGGCGGCCAGGCCAGCACCGTGCTCGCCTGGCATCAGGGCGAGGAGGCCCCAGGAGGCTGGCAGGTGCTCCGCGCCGGTGCTCTACTGCCCGAAGGGATCTAGGCGATCGCGATGGCTGCCCTTCTCTTGGTGCTTTTCATCACCCTGGCGCTTTGCCACCTGGTGCTCACGCCGCTCCTGCATATCGGCACCTGGATCTTTGATGCCGGTTGGTTGCCCTGGTTGCTCGTACCCGTAGGCCTATGGCTGGTGGCCGGGCGTCCGGCGGATCGCTAGGTGGCTCAGGGCCAACATCAGGGCCATCAATCCATAACCCAGGGCCCAGCGGCTGCCAACGCCCCAGCCCACCTGGAGCACGGTGTCGGCCTGGCTGAATTGCCAGGCGTGGATCACGCCAAACCAGGAACACAGGGCTGCTGCCAGGGCGCAGCCACTGGCGGCCAGGAAGCGTTGCTCAATCACAAACACCAGCAATCCCGCCAGGAGCATGGCCGTAATGATTTGGCCCTGCTCCAGGGCAAAGGCCCCGCTGGCCCACACATCGGCTTGGGCCAAGCTGGTAATCAGGCTTGCCCCGAAGGGCTCGGCGCTGGTGCCCGCCCCACCTGCCCGGAGACCGGCCTTGAGCATCAACGACCCCCAGCCCGCCAGGCCGGGCAGCAGGCCGATCACAACGGCCGGGGCATGGGCTGCCGGGGTGGCCTGGAACGCTTGGGCCGCAATCACGATGCCGATGTAGAGCACGATCGCCATCCCCGCCTCAATCGGCACCAGCTGGCCCACCAGCCCAAAGATGCCGCTGAGACAAGCCACCCCCATCACCACGCCGTTTAACCAGGAGTAGCCAATGCGGGCCCCCATGGCTTTCCAGCCGGGATGGCCGATGTAAATCGTGGTGGGAAAACACGACCCCAACCCTGCGGCAGCCAGGGTTCCGATGCCATTGATTAATAAGGAGCTGCACACCGGGTAGCGATCCCCGGCGGCTTCAGCACTTTCGATGTTTTGGAGGGAGCCGAGCACGTTGAACAGGCCCATGGGCACGATCACCCCCAGCCAGGGGAGCAGTTGGCCCCGGGCTTGCCAGAGGCTGGCCAATTCCAGGTGGGGAATCCTCAAGCCCACTTGCTGGGCATTGCTGCTCCAGCTAGCGGCATCAATCGAGATCAGCCCACTGGCCCAGGCCAGGGGAATGCCAACCAACACGGCAACCAGGCCCCCAGGCAAGGGCAGCCGCACCTTGCCGTAGTAGGTGATCAAGATCACCCCCAGCACCGCCAGTCCCACCACGGGGTGGGCATAGGTGCGTAGCAAAAACCCCAGGGCGATGTAGCCCAGGGCAATGCCAGCCAGGGTGGAGAGCAGGGCTGCCCGGGGCAGCCAGCGCCGTAGGACATCGGCTCCAAAGGCACAGGAGGCTTCAATTAGGCCCGAACCCAGGCAGGCCACGAGCCCCGCTTGCCAAGACAGCCGCACGGCGTCCGCTTCCGCCACCCCTTGGCCCAGGGCGGTGAGCTTGACCGGCAGCATCACCAAAAACACGTAAGCGAACAGGCTCACTGTGTTGATGCCATACGGCAGGGCTGTGCGGTCGCTGCGCTGTTCGCGTTTGGCGAGCTGGAAGGCCTGGCGGGCGTAGGCCAGGTTGCCAATCACCAGGCTGATGCCTGTGGCGGGGAGGATCGTGCCAAAGATCAGGCCATCCGGGTAACCGAGCACCCCGCGGCACAAGCTCACGATCAGCAGGATTTGGATCAGGTTGTCGAGGCCTAGCCCCAAAAAACCATCGAAATCACTCGCCACCCACCAGCGTGGGGCGGCGATGGCCTGGCTGGTTCTCACCGGTTTTCCCCAAAGCGCTGATGCCCTGCCTTTTTAGGCTCCCAGGGGCACCTAGGGGGCCGGGGCAGGCTGCAGCTTGGCCGCGGCATTAATGCCAGACACCAGGGTGCTCACGGTTTTCTGATCGGCGGCGTTGAGCTTGGTGAGGCAACCGATATTCACTTTCGTCACGATCTCGATCAGCGACCCATCGAATAGTTGTTCGGGGGTGAGGGTGGCCGTGCTGGCGACCTGGGCGCCGTGTTGGGTCTGAATCACATAGGCCATGGCCCGGGCCGCGGTGGGCAGGCTGGTTTGCACCGGCACCTTGGCGCCTATGGCCAACTCGCAGATGTTCACCGCATGGGACAGGGACATGTCTGTGATTGACGTGCCGGATGCGGGCTTGACGGTTGCGGGGCCCGTGGCGGCTGGGGCAGGAGTGGCAGCTGGCGCGGCGCTGGGGGTTTGGGCGTGGGCATAGCCCGAGCCGAGGGCGAGGCAGGCGGCTGATAGGGCAGGGAAAAGCCGTTGAAGCTTTGACATCGGGCTGGGGCTGTAACCCTCAAGGTAATGCGCTTAAGCAGTGGGGCCAACAGCGTTGGGCCCTAGGGCAGGGGCGCCACGGGAACGGCTGGCCCCTCCAGGGTGTTGCTGCAGAGATCCAGCACAATCCGTTGGCCGATCGAGCCCGGCGCCGGCGTTGTCCAGGGGCTCCAGTTGCCATCGATGCGCCAGGTTTGCCGCAGGCTTTCGCATTGCACCGCGATGGCCGTGGCACCGGAGGTGCGCAAGCCCACATCCTGGATCGCAGGCTTGACCAAGGTGATCCGCACCCCACCGGGATGCAAGGTCCAACCAGCCCAGTCGACCGCCGTGGCGCTGAACCACTTCCAGCGGGTGCGCCCGCTTTGATCTCGCAGGTCGATCTCGGCCCGGTCGCGGCGTTCGGCGGGGCTGAGCAACAGGGCGGCGGCGGAGCTGCCATCGCTCCCTGGCGGTGGCGGCGGTGCGATGGCTTCGCTGCCCCTGGGGGCCGGCTGGGCTGGGCTTGATCCCCCCAGTGCTGGCTTGGGGAGCAACAGTTTCTGGCCAATTTGCAAGCGGCTTGCATCCTGAATCCCGTTGCCCTGGATCAGGGCTTCCACGCTGACGCCGTAGGTGTGGGCGATGGCCTCCAGGGTGTCGCCTGCCACCACGATCACCTCCCTGGCCTGGGCCGCTGGCACCGCTAACACCCAGGCCAGGGCCCCGAGCGATGCCAACGAACCAAATCTTTTGCGCACGGCGGTTTGGATTGCCTTAGCACCCTAAAAAACTGTGGGCCTATTGATAGCGCCTTCCCTGCGCCAGGTGGCTGCGTCGCCTTCGCCCCAGATCTGACCAGGCAGGCCCAGCCGAATTCAACCTGACTAGACCAGATGTAACCGCGCTGACCTTGATAGGCGGGATCCAATCCGTCGGAGAGCAATGCGAATCGGTCAAATTTCCCCCTTGTCTGAGAGCGTGCCACCTCGCTGCTATGGGGGAACGGAGCGGGTGGTGCATTACCTCACGGAAGAATTGGTGCGCCGCGGTCACGACGTGGTGCTCTTTGCCAGCGGCGACTCCTGCACAAGTGCAGAGCTTTTTGCATCAGTGCCCGAAGCCCTACGGCAAGCCGGTTATGGCGGTGACCCCCTGGTGCCCGAACTCATTCAGGTCGATGTGGTTGCTGATTTGTGGGATCGCTTCGACATCCTTCATTTCCATACCGGCCCGTCCCATTACCCCTTGATGTCGCGTCTGCCGGTGGCGCACCTCACCACCATGCACGGCCCCCTCGATGGGCCAGGTCAAAGCGACTTGTATGCCCGTTTTAATCAGGTTCCCCTGGTGTCGATCTCCGAGTCCCAAAGACAACCCCTTGCCGAGGCCAATTGGCTCGGCACTGTTTATCACGGCTTGCCCCTTGACCTCTACAAGCCAGAGTATTCACCAAGCAATTATTTGGCCTTTGTGGGCAGGGTCTCCCCGCAAAAACGTTTAGATCGGGCGATTGCAATTGCAACGGAGTTGGGCCTTCCTTTGAAGGTTGCCGCCAAGATCGACCCTACGGAAGAGGCCTATTACAAGGAGGCCATTGAGCCGCTGCTTGTGGATAATCCCCTGGTGGAGTTCTTGGGGGAAATTGATGATGCTGGCAAGCAGGAGCTGTTGAGTAAAAGTTTGGCACTCCTTTTCCCAATTGATTGGGAAGAGCCTTTTGGCCTGGTGATGATTGAGGCGAACGCCTGTGGAACCCCAGTGATTGCCTGGAGAAATGGGGCCACCCCTGAGGTGATTCGCCAGGGGATTAATGGGATCTTGGTTGATTCGGTTGCGGAGGCTGTGGCGGCGGTTCGCATGATTGAACGTTTGGATCGGGCGGTGGTGCGCCGCGATTTTGAGAAACGGTTCAGTATCACCCGTGTGGCCCAGCAGTACGAGCGTCTCTATGGCCACCAGATCCAGGCCCAAAGTGATTGCGGGATGAGGCGATCAGGGTCGCTTGCCCATGAGCTGCTGACCCATGCCACATGATCAGTTGCCGCCATTTGTTCTCAAAAATGGTGAGACATTCGCCATGCTTGATTCCAGGGCGGAAATCAACCCCGTAACCCATCCTGATTCAGGAATCTTTTATCGCGGGATGCGCCATGTCAGCCGACTTGAGCTTTTGCTTTGGGACCATCCTGCCAATGTGCTGAGCTCGACGGAGCGCGGTGAGATGGGGGTCCATGTGAGCCATCTCAGCAACCAAGATGGCACCGTTCATCTGGAGCGGAGTTCGATTCTTACGGCCACATCCTTTTTGCAGCAGATCAGTTTTACCAGCTACGCAGAGGCCCCGTTGTGTGTGCCCATCAGGCTGCTATTTGACACTGATTTTCGCGATATTTTCGAGGTCAGGGGCTATCAGCGCCCCCATCGTGGACGCACCGTCCGTAGCCTGACCCCCGATGGCCTTGAGGCTGTCTACCACGGACTTGATGATTGCTCGCGCTGCACGATGGTGCGGATCTCTGGGCCAGTTGATGCCATTGATGAGGAGAGTATGGGCCTCTCGTTGCAACTGGAGCCGAAGCAGCCCACCAGGGTTTGCTTGGTGCTTGATTTCGCCCTGCAGTCGGGCGTGGGCCATGACGGTCCTGAAGAAGCCTTTGATAGTGGTTTGAGTGCCACGATTGATCGGTTTCGCGATGCGCGCCGTCGTTCGGCCAGTGTGCATAGCGATAACCCAGCCTTCAATGGCTGGATTACGCGGTCCTATTCCGATGTACATCTGCTCTCCAGCCACCTTGAGCATGGGCTCTATCCCTATGCCGGGGTGCCTTGGTTTAGCTGTCCTTTTGGCCGTGACGGTTTAATTACGGCCAGGCAGTTGTTGTTGTTTGAACCCCGCTTGGCCCGGGGAGTTCTGGGGTTTTTAGCCCAACAACAGGCCCGCCATCTGGATCCCGCCAGTGATGCTGAGCCCGGCAAGATCCTGCACGAATCCCGCTTGGGAGAAATGGCGGCGCTCAAGGAGGTGCCCTTCGCCCAGTACTACGGCAGCGTCGACGCCACGCCCCTGTTTTTGATCCTGGCCAGTGATTACCTGCAGCGCACTGCAGACCAGGCTTTCATTACCGAGCTGAAGCCCGCCTTGGATGCGGCCATGGCCTGGATCCGCCAGGCAGAATCCCGAGAGAAGGATGGGTTTTTGCGCTACAGCCGTGCGGCCCAGGGCGGTCTGCGCAACCAGGGCTGGAAGGATTCCGACGATGCGGTTCACCATGCCGATGGTCGTTTGGCCGAGGGTTCGATTGCCCTGTGTGAGGTGCAGGCCTACAGCTACGGAGCCCGGTTGGCGATGGCGGCCATCCAGCGCCAATGGGGCAACAGGGCTGAAGCCGACCAACTGCTTGCCGAGGCCGCCAAGCTGCGGCGGCGTTTTGAAAAGGCGTTTTGGTGCGAGGAGATTGGAACCTATGCCCTGGCCATCGATGGGGCGGGAGAACCCTGCTGCGTGCGTTCATCCAATGCGGGCCACTGCCTCTGGACGGGCATCGCCAGTCCGGAAGCGGCCAGTTCGATCGCCCGTCAACTCCTGGGGCCCAGTTTTTTCAACGGCTGGGGCATTCGCACCCTGGATGAGCGGGAGGCCCGCTACAACCCGATGAGTTATCACAACGGCTCGGTTTGGCCCCACGACAACGCACTGATTGCCATGGGTTTGGCCCGTTATGGCTATAGCGGTGAGGCCATGCGGGTTTTAACGGGGGTGTTTGACACGGCCCGCGCGATGCCCTTGTCGCGGTTACCCGAGTTGTTTTGCGGCTTTCCCAGGCAGCCCGACGAAGGCCCCACCCATTACCCCGTGGCCTGTAGCCCCCAGGCCTGGGCCAGCGGCACGGCCTTTGGCTTACTCGAAGCCATCACGGGCATGCGGATGGGCCGCGATCCGGAGACGGGGCGCGTCAATGTGCTGTTTCGAAATCCTGTGTTGCCGGAGCACATCAATCTTTTGGAGATCCATGGCCTGCGCTTAGGCGATGAGGAAATCGATCTCCAGTTGCATCGCGGTGAACATGACACCGGTGTGTTGGTGAAGCGCCGAACATCAGGGGTGGATGTGGTTATCCATAAGTGATCAAATGGCCATTGGGCGAACTGGTGTTTAATGTTTACATAATTGCCAGGGGTGGCTGTTAATCGCTGGATGTATGTGTCTATTGCTAGAGGTGTCTGTAAATAGTTTTCAGGCCGCGTACAATGAACTCTACTCCGATGGCAAGGGTGAATAAACCCATGATCTTGGTGAACACGCTGAGGCCCACTTCGCCGACAAACTTCACGATGCGCGAGCTGAACTGAAAGATGAGGTAGTTCAGGCCCACCAGGGCCAAAATTGCACAAAAAAGACTGGACTGGGAGCCCGTGCGAGCGCCTAAATCAGCAAAAAGAATGACCGCGGAGAAGGTGCCAGCACCAACGGTGAGTGGGACCGCAATCGGCACCACAGCCGAGGCATAGAGATGGGCTTTGTCAAGGCTTTGCCGATCAACAAGGCTTGAATCGACCGCCTTGATGTCTACGTCATTGGATAGGCGAGCATTCATCATGTCTAGGCCCACGCCCCCGAGCAGGATTCCGCCCGCAATTTGAAAGGAACTGATCGATATGCCAAAGAAACCCAGAACGGCTGTGCCGAACTGCATAAACAACAACAGCATCAGCAAGCTTGCTGTGCAGGTGATCGCAATCATGCGCTGAATCTGGCTACGGGGTAGGCCTCTGGTTTGAATCAGGAAGGCACCGATGGCCGAGATGTTGTTGCCGATGGCCAGCAAACCAATCAGGAAATGCTGAAAAGTGCTTTGTTCAATGAGGGATGCCAAGGGTGGGTTTGGGGGTGTTGGATGCGAAGTGAGGTCTAGTGGTGGAAATGCTGCTCGGGAGTCTGGGGCTGGGGCATGGGGCCGGAGAGGCTCTCAAACCACTGCACGGAACGCTGAATGTCTAGGAGTAGTTGTTCGGCCATGTCCCGGCTAAATCCTGCCCGGATCACAAATCGCAGCACCGCCATCTGCTCGCAATCGGCAGGCATGGTGTAGGCGGGAATCAGCCAGCCCCGTTCGCGAAGCTTGTCGGAGAGCTGGAAGACCGTCCAATCGGTGACGGCCTGATCGAGCTCCACAGCAAACACAGGCAGCTGGCCCATGGGGTGGCTGACCAACCGGAATTGGGGCATCGCGGCGATGCCATCAGCCACGCAGCAGGCGATGGCTTCGAGGGTCGCCATGCGGTGGGCGTAGCCGGATCTGCCGAGGTGGAGAAAGTTGAAGTATTGGCCCACCACCTGGGCGCCTGGTCGCGAAAAGTTCATGCCAATGGTTGGCATCTCGCCGCCGAGATAATTCACATTGAAACGCAGCTCTTCCGGCAGGGCCGATTGCTCGCGCCATAGAACCCAGCCCACCCCTGGTAAGACCCCGCCATATTTGTGGCCGCTGGTGTTAATCGACTTCACGCGAGGTAGGCGGAAGTCCCAGGGCAGGTCGGGGGAATTGAAGGGTGCCACGAATCCCCCTGAGGCGGCATCCACATGAATCGGGATATCCAATCCTGTGCGGTCCTGCAGCTCGTCGAGGCAGCCTTGGATGCCGGCGATGGGCTCATAGCTGCCATCAAAGGTGCTGCCAAGGATGCCCACCACCCCAATTGTATTTTCATCGCATTGGGCTACGGCTTCTTCCCCGGTGAGATGCAGGCGCGTGGGTGTAATCGGAACCATGCGAGGTTCCACATCAAAGTAAGCGCAGAATTTGTCCCAGCAAATTTGGGTGTTGGTACCCATCACCAAATTTGGGCGGCGATCGTCGAGGCCAGCGGCCTGGCGCTTCTGACGCCAGTGCCACTTGAGCACCATCCCCCCGAGCATGCAGCCTTCGCTCGATCCGGTGGTTGAGGTGCCGATGGCCTTGGCGGGGTCTTCGGCATGCCAGAGCTCCGCAAGGATGCGTAAACAGCGCTCCTCGAGCTCGGCGGTTTGGGGATATTCATCCTTATCGATCATGTTCTTATCGGCGCACTCCTCCATCAGGCGGCGCGCCTCGGGCTCCATCCAGGTGCCCACGAACGTGGCCAGGTTCAACCTGGCGTTGCCGTCGAGCATCAAGTGATCGTGAATGATTTGGTAAGCCAGGTTGGCTTCCAGCCCACTGTCGCCTAGGCGGTTACGGGGCACCTGGGTGGGCAGGTTTGCGGCCACCAGCTTCCCCTCCGTAAACGTGTTGAGGCCAAGGTGATCGGAGCGCTCGTTCAGGGCCATGAAGGGTGGTGCTGTGGGCCCATTGAAGGTCACCGTTGCTGGCTGGCAAGCGGGTCCTGATCCGTAGGATGGGTATTGAAGGAGGCTGCAGAAACCATGGGTGATCCTTCAGATTGTTCCAAGATTTGCGCATGCGGCCCATGGCCCTAGTAGTCACCAGGAAGGCAGAGGAGGAAGGGCCTCAGCCCAAGGCGAAGACCCCTGAGGTTCGCAATGGATTCGGTGGCGGTAGTGCGGCTCGCGGTGCTAAGCGCAAGGGCGGCAAAAAGCGTGCGCCGGCTTTGAGTAAGGCCGATTGGGGCCCCTTGGGCAAGCACCCGGATCTCGATGCGATCGTGGCGAGGCAGCGTTTGCACCTGCCCCTCTCGGGCCGGATCAAGGAGGTTGATGTGACCCGGGCTTGGAAAACTGCCGCTGGCGAGCACCACCCTGATCGGGGCGGTGAGCACGACACCATGCAGCTTGTGAACGGGGCTCGCGATCTCTTGCTGGGCCGGGGCGTGGCCGGCAAGTAACCGCAAGCCCCGGAGCCGGAAACCCCATGCGCATTGCGATCACGGGATCCCATTCCCTCGGTAAATCAACGGTTGTCAACCAGTGGGTGGACAGGCACCCCAGCTACCGACGGGAAGAAGAGCCCTATCGAGCCCTAGGCCTTTATGGCCCCTACACCATCGATTTTCGAGAAGCCTCAACCAGGCTGCAGAATGGCATCCAGCTTTTTTACAATATTGGCCGGGTTCAGCGCTATTGCCTAGCCACGGACAATGTCATTTTTGATCGGGCGCCGGTCGATTATCTCGCCTACTCAATGTATACGGCTGCCCAGGGGCTATCGGATATCGATGACTGCTTTGTGGATTCGATGGTGCCGGCTGTCCGGGAGTCTCTCGATCGTCTCGATATTCTGGCCTTCGTTCCCAGGTCTGAGCAGTGGCCTGTGGCCATGGAGGACGACGGCATTCGGCCAGTGGACCATGCCTATCGGGATGATGTGGATGCACTGTTTAAGCAGATTTATCGTGATGGTCGCTTTGGTTTGTTCCCAAATCCGGATGGCCCTCGATTGATCGAACTTGTAGGCCCGCCCGAGCAAAGACTGGCCCAGTTGGAATTGGCAATCGAAAACTTACGGGCGACTTAAGTTGTAATCGCTTTAAATAGAGAATTGGTTTAAGTGGTGGATTGGCTAAGCAATCAGTGCTCTTCTGAGCGTATCCGCAAGGCCATCACCCGCTGAACAATAAAGATGAGTTGTGCCGTGCTCCAGCCGGCCATCAGCACACCGTTGACGGCCTCTCCAACGCTCAGCAGCCGCCAGCACTTGAGCAGCGTGATGTCTCCATAGCCGACAGTGGTGAAGGTAATTCCTGAGAAATAGAGGCTTGCTTCCAAGCCATCAATGGCGCCGACGTGGCGATAGACCCAGGCCCATAGGATGATTTCCAGCAACAATGTTGCTGCCGTAAGCAGTGCCCCAAGGGCTATGACCAAAAAGCGCCGCCCACTGCTGGTTGCGCACCAGGTACTGAGTTGTCCCGAGTGGGTCAGCTCTGCCTGCACGGATGTCACCAGGGCGTGAATGGCCGTTGTGGCAACGAGCATCCCCAAAACAATCCCAACAACCGTGCCGATCTCTGGGCAACTCGACAGTTGGGGTGTTGCCCGATCGCTGCCTGAGGCGATTCCCGCTGCAAAGGTGCCCGCCAACAGGGGCCACCGGAGTTGTTTCCAGCTCATCTGTTTCCAGCTCAACTGTTTCGAGGGAAACTGTTACCCGCCTGTGTAGGGGGGTGAAGGCCTAGGAGTCGAGCCTCTTCTGTTGCTCCTGGTAAAAGCTCTAAGAGTTGCTCTGGCGTTGTATCGGGTAGGGCTTTGAGCTCGTTGTATCGCTTGAGGGATGAGCTTGGAAAAATCACAATGGCTATCAATACGGCGAGGGCGCAGCCCAGGGAATAATCAATCCATCGATTCGGGATATACCAATCAACGAGGGGGCCATAGCCAATGAAGGCCACCCCGCTGGAAACCAAAGCCGTGCGCAGATGGGGCGTTTGGTTGAGGGCCATGGCGAGCGCCGCCGTGCCTCCCATCACCAAGCCATTGGAGAAGCTTCCGCCTCCCATGGTGTTGAAAACCAGCAGGGGCATCAGGATCCCCAGGGTGACCCCAACCATGCGATCACGCACTTTGAAGAGGGTGTCGCCAATGCTGTCGTTGAGCAATAACACCACCCCGAAGTACAGGTACTTGGGCTCCACAGCCCCCAATCCTTTGCCAATGGCGAGGGCAAGGCTGGCGCAGATCAACTTGCGCCAGAAGAACGGAGAGCGCAAGCCAGCCATGGGGTTAAACGCAACAGCCGGTTCGGGCGGTTTCGGACCTTTTTCAGGGATCGGGCTGGGGGTAGTCGGGGTGAAAAGAATCTGCACTGCCGTGCCAATCGCCAGGCCGAGGGCGATGGCGAGGAGCTCGTCCCATGCGGAGCTCCAACTTGGGTTCGAACTCAGCAGCGGCAAAATTCCAACAACTGCCACCACCCCATTCAGTAAGCGCAGCTTTGCTGGCAGCAGCAAGGTGAACCCTTGCATGAAGGCAGCGACCAAGCCAAAGACAAACACCTGGGGAACGGACACCAGGGTCTGGGCAACCCAGGTGCCGATGGCCAGTCCAATGGCGACGATCCCCAGCAACACCGGGTAGATGGCTGCTGGCCAGCGGCTGAAATCCGGACGCACCACCAAGGCGGCAATCACGGCCCCAAAGGCCACGGCACTCCCTGAAAGGCCGAGTCCAAGGGCGGCTGCGCTGGTGAAAGCCGCTGCCAAGCCAATCACCAGCGCGGCGCGCAGCATCAGGCCTCGGGCCGCTTTAGGGCTTGGATCCAGCCCACCAGGAGAACTACAACCAGCAAGGCCACCCAGAACCAAATCCGCGGTGGCGCGCTCACGCTGGCGATGCCCAGGAGTACGAGGGCCGCCCAGGGTGCTGGCTGGCGCCAGGGGCGAAACCAAAGCGACCGTTGATGGGCCAAAGGCTTGTTCTTCATCGTTCAGCTCCGCCAATCCAACGTAGCAACGGCATCACAAACCTCACCAGGGAGCGGCGCTCAACGGTGACCTGGGCCTTGGCCGGGGTTCCATTCTCGAGGGCCAAGTTTGGTCCAGGCCCGCCGCTCCAGGTCAAACCACTGGGCGTCGAAGCAGGCTCTAATTCCACGGTCACGATGACCACGGGGGTTGTGATTTTGTCGCCAGTGGTGGCTACGGGGTCGCCGCCCTCGCCAAAGGCGGCTTGGCGGCTGCGGGTGATCAAACTCACTGCCAAATCGGGATCTCCCACCACGCGGCCCACCTCCGATGCATCGGCGCTGGCAGGGGTGATCGAGGCAATCCGGCCCTCCACCACCCCATAGCGCTGGGCGCTGCCGCCATAGCGATCGCGGGTTTGCAACAAAGGCTCCAGCTGGAGGCGCTGGCCCACGCGAAGCCTGGTGGCATCGGCATCACCAAATAGGGCCACGGCCTTGCGCAAACCCCGCGGGGGGTTGGGTCCCGGTCCAATGGTGCCCACCCGTTGGCCCGGAATGAGGGCCTGGCCAGGGGCCACCGAGAGGCTTAAGAGCCGTCCGCTACGGGGGGCAACCACCGCTTGGCTGAGCCGCTGGCCCTCCAATTCCGCCCTGGATGCATCCAGGGCAGCCAGTTGGCCCTCCAAGGCTTTGACCTGGCTTTGGTTGCGGAGGTAGAGATCTTGAGCTCCCACCCAGAGGGGGCTGTAGCGGGGAATGACCTCCTGGTTTCGCAACGTTTCAAGGGCCTT
>CANHGA010000006.1 GCA_947460085.1 Synechococcaceae cyanobacterium | reverse complement strand
GGCTTAAAAATCGCGAAGGTTAAAAATCCCGGAGTTTAAAAATCACGATCGGTCAGGATTTCACAACCATCGCTCGTCACGGCGATGGTGTGCTCCCACTGGGCCGACAGGGTGCCGTCGGTGGTGACCACGGTCCAGCGATCCTTAAGGGTGCGGCAGGCCTTACTACCGGCGTTGAGGATCGGTTCCACCGCCAGGGTCATCCCGGCCCGCAGGGTCATGTTGGGCAGATCCCGGGTGCGGAAGTTGAACACGGAGGGTTCCTCGTGCAGGTTTCGGCCCACCCCATGGCCCGTGTAGTCCTCCACCACGGCATAGCCATGGGCCTCCACGTGGTCTTGAACAGCGCCGGCAATGTCGAGCAAGGTGTTGCCAGCCTTGATTTTCGCGAGGCCCTTCATCAGGGATTCCTGGGCCACCCGGGTGAGTCGCTGGGCGTCTTCCGTAGCCCCTTCCCCAACGCAGAGGCTGACGCAGCTATCGCCGTGGTAGCCGTCGAAATAGGCCCCGGTGTCCACCTTCAACAGGTCGCCGGCATGGATCACCCGCTTGCTGCTGGGGATGCCATGGACGACTTCGTCATTAATGCTGGCGCAGATACTGGCCGGGAATCCGTGATAGCCCTTGAAGCTGGGGGTGGCGCCCATCTCGCGGATGCGCTTTTCGGCGTGGCGATCGAGGTCGCCGGTGGTCATGCCCGGGGCCGCCAACTCCATGATTTCGCGCAGCACGGTGGCCACAATGCGGCTGGCCCTGCGCATCGTTTCCAGCTCGCGGGCGGATTTGATCTCAACGCCCCTGCGGCCTTTCTGGATCCTGGGACCGGTTTCGATCACCCCTGAACTGCTGGCCTGGGGCTTCGCCCCTTTGGTGCTGGCGAGGAGGTCGGCGAAAAGATTCATGCAAACGCCAGGGCAAGGAAGCTGTCCAGCCAACCTGGTTTTCCGCCAGGCTGGATTTCCACAGAGATTCAAGCTACCAACAGGCGGCTCACTGTGGGGCGCGGGTAAACCCATCGGGACTATGGCCCCTTCAATCTCCCAGCGCCTGCGGCAAGCCCACGCGCTGATCGCCCCGTTTGTGCTGCTCCCCCTGGCCCTCACCGTGACCACCGGCGTGGGCTATCGGGTGCTGCGGGATTGGGCTGGCCTCGGGCGGGATCAGGCCCACATTTTGATGGTGTTGCACGAGGGTGAATGGCTCAAGCAGTGGGTGGGGCCCCAGGGCGAAACCCTCTACGTGCTGGCCAATGGGGCAGGCCTGGCCTGGATGCTGGTCACCGGAGCCGCGATGGCCATCCAGCGGCTGCGGCTCCAGCTCAACCGGGGCGGAAGGGGGGCTGACACCTGAGCCGGTACACTGGTGGTTTGGTCAGGCGTAGCGGAGCTGAGATGGCATCGGATTCAAAGGACATGACAGCAGAAGACGTGAACGAAGAGCAGGTGAGCGCAACCTCTGAGGCCCCTGCCGCAACTGCGGTCCAGGAGAAGCCAGCCCAGGCCGCCGCAGGCGTGACCACCGGCAAGCTCAGCGCCTACGAGTTGATTCGCTCCTTCGAAGCCGAGCAGCTCAAGAGCGATCTGCCCGAGATTTACGTGGGCGACACGGTCAAAGTGGGGGTGCGCATCCGCGAAGGCAGCAAGGAACGGGTGCAGCCCTATGAGGGTGTGGTGATTGCCAAGCGCCACGGCGGTCTCAACGAGACCATCACCGTGCGCCGCATTTTCCAAGGCATCGGTGTGGAGCGGGTTTTCATGCTCCACAGCCCCCAGGTTGCCTCCGTGAAAGTGGAGCGCCGCGGTAAGGTGCGTAGGGCGAAGCTTTTCTATCTGCGTGATCGGGTGGGTAAAGCCACGCGAGTCAAGCAACGCTTCGACCGCTGAGGATCTCTCTCAACAGATCTTCCCTCTTGTCTACGGGGGCGTCGGCATTGCGCCGTTAGTTCAGTTGGTAGAACGCAGGTCTCCAAAACCTGATGTCGGGGGTTCAAGTCCTCCACGGCGCGTTCGACGTCCCCCCTTGCAGTTTCGTGGTTCCGAACATGGAGTTGGATCTACAACCCGGCGATGTGGTCAAGGTGCTCGAATCAGCCGCTCTCGGCTGGGTTCGGGCCCGTGTCATCCGGGTTAAATCCGGGGGCCGTGTGGTTGTTCAAAGTGATCAAGGTCGTGAATTCACGGCCAGGGGCAATCAGGTTCGCCTGATTGAACCGGCAGGCTTCCGTCCCTAGGGACAGGCCATCCGTTCGACGGTTCCAACGGCTCCAAACGGTTGACGATGGGACCTTCGATCACGGATACTCTTGAAGTCGCAGCCGCGACAGCCTGAGGCCGCGATTCTCTGAAATCGCGAAACCTTATCCAGTTGCTCTTCGAGCACCCTGGAATTTCAAAGTCTGGGACTGTAGTTCAACCGGTTAGAGCACCGCCCTGTCACGGCGGAAGTTGCGGGTTCGAATCCCGTCAGTCCCGTTCAATTTCATCCCTTCAACTTGGAGGGTCCCCTGGTGAGCGCAGCGCAAACGGGTTCCTCCGCCGTCCGCGTGCGCCTCGCACCAAGCCCCACCGGCACCCTGCACATCGGCACGGCCCGCACGGCGGTCTTCAACTGGCTGTTTGCCCGCCACCAGGGCGGCAAATTTTTGCTGCGCATTGAAGACACCGATCGGGAGCGCTCCAAGCCCGAATACACCGACAACATCCTCGAGGGCCTGCGCTGGCTTGGCCTCGATTGGGATGAAGAGCCCGTCATCCAAAGCTCCCGCATCGCGATCCACCGGGAAGCCATCCAAGGGCTCCTGGATTCAGGCCATGCCTACCGCTGCTATGCCACGGAAGCCGAGCTCACCGCCATGCGGGAGCTCCAGGCCGCCACCAAACAGGCCCCGCGCTACGACAATCGGCACCGCAACCTCAGCCCTGAGCAGCAAGCCGCCTTTATCGCCGAAGGCCGGGAGGCCACGGTGCGCTTCCGCATCGACGATGGCGCCACCATCACCTGGAACGACCTGGTGCGTGGCCCCATGCGTTGGGCTGGCGCCGATCTGGGCGGCGACATGGTGATCGCCAGGAGGGCCCCCGCCGATCAAATCGGTGATCCGCTCTACAACCTCGTGGTGGTGATCGATGACGCCGCCATGGCCATCACCCACGTGATCCGCGGCGAAGACCACATCGCCAATACGGCCAAGCAATTGCTGCTCTACGGGGCCCTGGGCGCCGAGGTGCCCGTGTTTGCCCACACCCCGCTGATCCTCAACCAGGAGGGCAAAAAGCTCTCCAAGCGCGATGGGGTGACCTCCATCGGCGACTTCCAAACCATGGGCTATACCGCCGAGGCCCTGGCCAACTACATGACCCTGCTGGGTTGGTCGCCGCCGGAGGGCATGGACGAGCGCTTCAGCCTCGAGCAAGCCGCCGCTGTCTTTGGCTTCGAGCGGGTCAACAAGGCAGGGGCCCGATTCGATTGGGACAAGCTCAATTGGCTGAACGGCCAGGTGCTGCACGGGCAGGGTCCGGCCGTGTTGCGCGACCAGCTGCAACCCCTGTGGGCTGCCAAGGGTTGGGGTGGGACCGCCCCCAATCCCATGCATGCCGATGGGGATTGGCAGGCGGATCTCTGCGCGCTGATTGGTCCATCCCTCACCCTGCTGGCCGATGGGGTCGAGCAATCCGAACCCTTCTTCACCTGCCCGCCCCTCAACGAAGCGGCCCAGGCCCAACTGGCTAGCGACGGTGCCCAACCAGCCTTGGCAGCTTTGCTGGCGAAGCTCAACGATGGACCCATGGACGCCGATCAGGCCCAGGCGCTACTGGGCGAAGCAGCCACTGCCGCGGAGGTCAAAAAAGGCGTGATCATGAAGAGCCTGCGCGCCGCCCTGCTGGGCAGCCTCCAGGGCCCCGACCTACTCGCCACCTGGTTGCTCCTGCACCGCAGTGGCGAGGACCGGGCCCGCATCCAACGCTCCCTCTAGGGGCACTCCCCCTAGCTGCTCTGGCTGGACCAGACCCAGGCCCTTGGCCAGGGCGGGAGCGGTGAAGCCCTGAATGCCCACGGTGAGCAGGATGGTGAGGAACACCAATCCCTTCAAGGCACCGGCACCGGCAATCCCAGCCTCCTGGAGCTGGATGGCAAACAGGCTGGCCACCGCTGCGGTGACGATGCCGCGGGGGGCAATCCAGCTGAGCATCAACTTGTCGCGCCAGGCGAGGGAGGGCAAGCCAAGGCCGCCAACCTGAATGACGATCCAGCGGAAGACCATCAAGGCGAAGACACAGGCCACCCCACCCCAACCCAGGGGACTGAGCTCCCCCCAGGAGAGATCCGCTGCCAGCAGGGGAAACAACACGGTGATGGCCAACTGGGCCAACTGACTGACCAGCTCATCGAGCTGGCTGGCCTCCGCATCGAGCCGCAAACCCACCACCACCCCGGCACTCACCGCCGCCGGTAACCCCGCCTCTGGCAACAGGGCCTGGGCGCCACTCACCAGCAAAAACAGCATCCCCAGGCTGAGTTGCAGCTTGAGGCCGTCGGACTTGGGGGGCAGGCGCTTGAGCACCTCTACCAGCAACCAGCCCCCCAAAGCGCCGATCGCCACGCCGCCACCGAGCCGCAACGCCAACAGGGCGGCCACGTCCTGCCAGCTATCGAGATCCCCCAAGGCCAGTTGCAGCAGCAGCAGGGCCAACACGGCACCCGCCGGCTCCAGGATCAGGCCTTCCGCCTCCAGCAGCTGACCCAGGCCTGGAATCAGGCGCATCTGCTGCACCATCGGCGTGACCACCGTGGGTCCAGTGGCCAGGGCAATCGCCCCAAACACCCAGGCCAGGGGCCAGGGCAAGCCGGCCAGGTGATGGGCAAACAAAGCCCCACCCACCAAACCGAGCACGCCCCGCACCAACACCAACTGCACCACGGCCCGCTGGAGGTCGCGGCCGGCCAGGCGCAAATTGAGGCCGCCATCAAACAACACCAAGCTCACCAGCAACCCCACCAAGGGCTCCAGCCCCCGGCCGAGGGTTTCTGGCTGCACCACATCCAAGCCCGCCCGGCCAATCAACAGCCCGGTGGCCAGCAAGAGCACCACGGCGGGCAGGCTGGTGAGCCGGGCCACCAACTGGGCCAAGGCACCGGCGAAAAACGCTTCTCCCCAAAGCAATTCCATCAGGTCACTCGTCGAGGGAGCCGTAGAGGGGTTCGACCCGGATGCCGATCACGGCACTCGAACGCACCACCAAATACTCTCCTTCAAGATCGCCCATCGGCACATTCACAAAGGTGTCAGAGGCTGCTGAAGACGAAGCGGCAGCGGTCAGGACGCCGCCGTACCACTGCTGGAAGGCTTCCAGGGTTTTGAAGTGGGCGATTTCGCTCTGCCCACCACTGAGATGCAGGTGCACGGCGTAGCGCCGGGGGGTACGGGCCATGGCAGGGATTGGCCCAGGGGGCCTTTGCTCCCCTCAGGATGCCGGATCGCTCTCAAAGCTGCTCTGGCAGGCTGGGCGCACCCCAATTGATCCAGGGCCGAAGGGCTTGCCATGCCAGCACAAAAGCCCCTGCTGCTACTGGTCGACGGCCATTCCCTCGCCTTTCGGAGTTTTTACGCCTTTTCCAAGGGCGGTGAAGGGGGCCTGAGTACCAAGGAGGGCGTGCCCACGTCGGTTACCTATGGCTTCCTCAAAGCCCTGCTCGACAACTGCAAGGGCCTAGCCCCCCAGGGGGTAGTGATTGCCTTTGACACGGCAGAGCCCACCTTCCGGCACGTGGCCGACGAGGCCTACAAGGCCCACCGCGACACGGCACCCGAGCACTTCTTTGCAGACCTCGCCAACCTGCAAACCATCCTCGAAGACGCCCTCGACATCCCTTTATGCATGGCGCCGGGGTATGAGGCCGACGACGTGCTCGGCACCCTGGCCAACAGGGCAGCCGACCAGGGCTGGCGGGTGCGGATCCTCTCCGGCGACAGGGATCTGTTCCAGCTGGTCGACGACCAGCGCGATATCTCCGTGCTCTACATGGGGGGTGGTCCCTATGCGAAAAACAGCGGTCCCACGGACATTCGCCGCGACGGGGTGATCGCCAAGCTCGGCGTAACCCCGGAGGAGGTGGTCGACCTCAAGGCGCTCACGGGCGATTCCTCCGACAACATCCCCGGCGTCAAGGGTGTGGGCCCAAAAACCGCCATCAGCCTGCTCCAATCCTTCGAACATGTGGATGGCATCTATGCCGCCCTCGATGGCCTTGATGGCCCCAAGGCCAGCAACGGCCCCCTCAAAGGGGCCCTGATCGAGAAGCTGCGGGCCGACAAGGAAAACGCCTACCGCTCCCGGATGTTGGCCGAGATCCTGATCGACATCCCCCTCCCCAGGGAGCCGCGGCTGGAGCTGGGTGCGGTCAAAGCCGAAGCCCTCGCCGGCAGCCTCGAGGAGCTGGAGCTCTTCAGCCTGGTGCGCCAGGTGCCCAACTTCGCCACGATTTTCTCCAGCCAGCCCCCGGATCTGTCTGGCCTCGAAGCGGCCCAGACAACCAAGGCTTCAGCCGCAGCAAGCCCCAGTCCTGCCGATCCAACACCTACCCATCCCCCAACCTCCGATCCAGCAGCTGCCGATCCAGCAGCCGGCCAACCCAGGCTCGAGCCCCAGCTGATCAGTAGCCCCGCTGAGCTCAAGGCCCTGGTAAAGCGGTTGATGGCCGCCACCGATACCGCCCATCCCATCGCCCTCGACACCGAAACCACCGATCTCAATCCGTTCAAAGCGGAGCTGGTGGGCATGGGTTTCTGCTGGGGGCCAGGGCCTGCGGATCTGGCCTATCTGCCGATTGGCCACCATCCCCCCATGGCCGCGGACCTGCTCAGTGCGGCTCCGGCAGCACCACCCCAACTTCCCTTGGCTGCGGTGGTGGAAGCCCTAGCCCCCTGGCTGACCAGCCCAGGGCACCCCAAAAGCCTGCAAAACGCCAAGTACGACCGGTTGATCCTGTTGCGCCATGGCCTGGCCCTTGGTGGGGTGGTGATGGACACCCTGCTGGCCGATTACCTGCGCGATGCCAACGCCAAACACGGCCTGGACGCCATGGCGGAGCGCAACTTTGGCTTTACCCCCACCAGCTTCAGCGAGCTGGTGGCCAAGGGGGCCAACTTCGCCTCGGTGCCGATCGAGGTTGCCGCCCTCTATTGCGGCATGGACGTGCACCTCACCTGGAGGCTCAGCCAGCTGTTGGGCCAGCAACTCCAGGAGCTCGGCGACGCCCTGCCGCAGTTACTGCGGCAGGTGGAGCTGCCGCTGGAGCCCGTGCTGGCAGCCATGGAAGCCACCGGCATCCGCATCGACATCGCCTACCTCCAGGAGCTCTCGGCCGAATTGCTCGCCACCCTCACCAGCCTGGAAGCCCAGGCCAAAGGGGCCGCCGGCAGCGATTTCAACCTGGCCTCCCCCAAGCAATTGGGCGAATTGCTGTTCGACACCCTGGGGCTGGATCGCAAAAAATCGCGCAAAACCAAAACGGGCTGGAGCACCGATGCCGCCGTGCTCGAGAAGCTGGAGGCGGACCACCCGGTGGTGCCCTTGGTGCTGGAACACCGCACCCTGAGCAAGTTAAAGAGCACCTATGTGGATGCCCTGCCCGCCCTGGTGGAGGCGGAAACGGGGCGGGTGCACACCGATTTCAACCAGGCTGTCACCGCCACCGGCCGGCTCTCGAGCAGCAACCCAAACCTGCAAAACATCCCGATTCGCACGGTGTTTTCCCGCCGGATCCGCAAAGCCTTTTTGCCCCAGGAGGGTTGGCGGCTGATCAGTGCCGACTACTCCCAAATCGAACTGCGCATCCTCACCCACCTCTCGGGGGAGGAGGTGCTCGTGAACGCCTACCAACAGGGAGACGATGTGCATGCCCTCACCGCCCGCTTGCTGCTGGAGAAAGAGGACATCACGCCCGATGAGCGGCGGCTGGGCAAGACGATCAATTTCGGCGTGATCTACGGCATGGGCGCCCAGCGCTTTGCCCGCGAAACCGGCGTCAGCCAGGCCCAGGCCAAAGAGTTTTTAAGCAAGTACAAGCAGCGCTACCCCAAGGTGTTTGCCTTCCTGGAGCTGCAAGAACGGCTGGCCCTGAGCCAGGGCTACGTGGAGACGATCCTGGGCCGGCGGCGGCCCTTCCCCTTTGATCCCAATGGTTTGGGTCGCCTGAGGGGCAAAGATCCCCTCGCGATCGACCTCGAGGTGGCCCGCCGGGGCGGCCTCGAGGCCCAGCAATTGCGCGCAGCGGCCAACGCCCCCATCCAGGGCTCCTCCGCCGACATCATCAAGGTGGCCATGGTGCAGTTGCACCACACCCTGGAAAGCACGGGCCTGGCCGCCAGGCTGCTGCTCCAGGTGCACGACGAACTGGTCCTCGAAGCCGCCCCAGAAGCCCTTGATCAGGTGCTGAAGCTCACCCGTGAAACCATGGAAAACGCCGTCAAGCTCTCGGTGCCTCTTGTGGTGGAAACCGGGGTGGGCCCGAACTGGATGGAAGCAAAATGACAGCAGCCCCCATGGCCCTCCGGCTCACCAACACCCTCACCCGCCGCAGCGAAACCTTTGTGCCGCTGGAACCCGGCAAGGTGAGCCTCTATTGCTGCGGGGTGACGGTCTACGACCTCTGCCACCTGGGCCATGCCCGCAGCTACATCGCCTGGGACGTGCTGCGCCGCCACCTGATTTGGAGTGGCTACCAGGTGACGTTCGTGCAGAACTACACCGACATCGACGACAAGATCCTGAACCGCGCCGCCGCGGAGGGCAGCTCCATGGAGGCCGTGAGTGAGCGCAATATCGAGGCCTTCGTGGCCGACATGGCGTCGCTGAATATTCTGCCGGCCGATCGCATGCCCCGGGCCACCCAAAGCCTGGATGGGATTCGCGCCCTGATCAGCGAGCTGGAAGCCAAAGGGGCCGCCTACTCCGCCGATGGGGATGTCTATTTCGCCGTGATGAAGCACGCCGGCTACGGGAAACTGTCTGGCCGCGATCTCGCCGAACAGCAGCCCAACGCCGAGGGCCGGGTCACCGATGCGGAAGAGGCCCGCAAGCAGCACCCCTTTGATTTCGCCCTCTGGAAAGCAGCCAAGCCGGGCGAACCCAGCTTCCCCTCCCCCTGGGGTGCGGGCCGGCCGGGCTGGCACATCGAGTGTTCCGCCATGGTGCGAGCCGAACTCGGCGACACCATCGACATCCACCTGGGCGGTGCCGACCTGATCTTTCCCCACCACGAGAACGAAATCGCCCAATCGGAAGCGGCCAGCGGCCACGAGCTGGCCCGCTATTGGCTGCACAACGGCATGGTGAACGTGGGCGGCCAGAAGATGAGCAAGTCGCTCGGCAACTTCACCACGATCCGGGCCCTGTTGGAGAGCGGTGTTTCCGCCATGACCCTGCGGCTGTTCGTGCTGCAGGCCCACTACCGCAAACCCCTCGATTTCACCCCCGAGGCCCTCGATGCCGCGGCCACCGGCTGGAAGGGTCTCAACGCCGCCCTCCAGTTGACGGCTGTCACCGGCGAACCCCAGGCCTCCAGCGGTCCCCAGACGGAGATTCCCCAGGGATTGAGCGTCCCGTTGGCCGATGCCCGCAACCGTTTTGCGGCGGCCCTCAACGACGACCTCAACACCTCCGCCGCCCTGGCAGTGCTGTTTGAGCTGGCCAAGCCCCTGCGCGCCTTGGCCAACCGCATCGAGCGGGGCGATCCAACCGCCGCAGCCGAGGCCCGCCAAAGCGAGCTCGTCGCCCGGTGCAACCTGCTGCAGGAACTCGCCGGCGTTCTTGGGCTGAAAATCGAAACGGAGCCAGCCCAGGCAGACGCTGGAGCCAACGGACATCCCGGAGCGGGCGACGCTGAGATTCAGGCCCAGATCGAGGCCCGGCTTGCCGCCAAGGCCGCCAAAAACTTCCAAGAGGCCGACCGCATCCGCGACGCGCTCAAGGCCCAAGGCATCGAACTGATCGACAAAAGCGGCGGGCTCACCGACTGGATTCGGGCTTAAGCAACTGGATGCCCACCCAATCAATCGTCAGTTGGGGCGGGAGGGGCCTGCTTGCCCTGCATGATCCCCTCGATTTTGCGGATCCGCTCCAAGCTGGTTTGCCACACCTCGAGCTGAAAGGCCCGATCCTTGGCCCCCGCAGCCACCGCCTGCCGGCAATCGCCCACCAGGGCCTCGAGGTCCTGGCCCTGCTCAAAGGCATCCCAAAGCTCCCGCTCGAGCTTGGCCCGTTCAATGAAATTCCAGCGCTGCAGAAAACCGGGCAGATCAGCCATGGGTTGGCAGGACCGAGCTCGGCCCATCGGGGTTGTCCCATGGTGCCCGGCAGCGCAGCCGCAGGGGCTTGCCCGTGGCCGGATGGCGAAACCGCAGGCCCCAGGCATGGAGCCTTAGGCGATCGGCCCCTGATGCCGCCCCTTCTGCCACACCTGGCGCAGACCCGTAGATCGGATCCCCCAGGATCGGATGGCCGATCTGCTCGAGATGGACCCGCAATTGGTGGGAGCGGCCGGTGCGGGGCACGAGCAACAGCCGGGCGATCGGCCGGCCCTGGCCATCCCAGCGCCGCTGCATCACCCGCCAATGGGTGATGGCCGGCTTTCCGCCTTGGTCCACGGGCAGCGGGCCATAGCGGGGCGGCCGGGTGCCGATCCGGGCCAGGGGCCGATCGATCAGGCCGCCCTGGGACCTGGGGTGGCCGGCCACCTCGGCCCCATAGGCCTTGTGGATCGCGCGGGCCGCAAACAGGCCACTGAGCTGGCGGTGGATCAGGGGGGTGAAGGCCAGCAGCAGCAAGCCCGAAGTGTCGCGATCGAGCCTGTGCACCAGGCGCAGCTCCGGCCAGCGCCGCTGGACCCGGGTGATGAGGGAATCGGCCAAATCCGGCCCCAAACCGGGTTGGCTCAAGAGCCCAGAGGGCTTGTCAAAGGCCGCCAGATAGGGGTCGAGGTACAGAAGGCGGGGTTCCAGATCCACAGGGCCAATCCAGCGGGCAGGGGCGATGGGAAACTGAAGCGCCGAAACCTACAGGGGCCCCAGCCGTGAAAGCCATTAGCGTGCTGGGATCCACCGGTTCGATCGGCACCCAAACCCTCGAGATCGTGGAGGATTTCCCCGATCGCTTCAAGGTGGTGGCCCTCACGGCAGGGCGCAACCTCGAGCTGCTGATTCAGCAGATTCAGCGCCACGCCCCCGAGGTGGTGGCCCTGGCCGATGTCGAGCTGGTGGCCAGCCTGAAGGCCCGGCTCAACGCCCTCGAGCCCACCCAGCGCCCGGCCAAACTCCCCGAAATCCTGGGCGGCCCCGACGGCATCTGCGTGGCGGCGGCCTGGCCCAGCGCCGATTTGGTGGTGACCGGGATCGTCGGCTGCGCGGGCCTGCTGCCCACCCTGGCTGCGGTGCGCGCCGGCAAGGATCTGGCCCTGGCCAACAAGGAAACCCTGATCGCCGCCGGTCCGGTGGTGTTGCCGGAATTAGCCAAAAGCGGTTCGCGGCTGTTGCCCGCCGATTCCGAGCACTCGGCCATCTTCCAGTGCCTGCAGGGCACGCCCTGGGCCGACACCGCCCGCCTCTCCACGGGCGTCCCCACCCCGGGGCTGCGCCGCATCCAGCTCACCGCCTCGGGAGGCGCCTTCCGCGATTGGGACGCGGCCGATCTCGTGAAGGCCACCGTGGCCGATGCCACCAGCCATCCCAACTGGAGCATGGGCAAAAAGATCACGGTGGATAGCGCCAGCCTGATGAACAAGGGCCTCGAAGTGATCGAAGCCCACTACCTCTTCGGGCTGGATTACGACCACATCGAGATCGTGATCCACCCCCAATCGATCATCCATTCGATGGTGGAGTTGGCCGACTCCTCGGTGCTCGCCCAGCTGGGATGGCCCGACATGAAGCTGCCGATCTTGTATTGCATGAGCTGGCCAGAGCGGCTGGAAACCCCTTGGCGCCGCTTGGATCTCACCGAAGTTGGCCAACTCAACTTCCGCAAGCCAGACCCCAGCAAATACCCCTGCATGCAACTGGCCTACGCCGCCGGTCGCTCTGGCGGCACCATGCCAGCGGTGATGAACGCCGCCAACGAGCAGGCCGTGGCCCTCTTCCTTGAAGAACAGGTGCATTTCCTCGATATCCCCAGGCTGATCGAACGGGTGTGTGATCGCCACCGGGTTGATCTCACCAGCAACCCCTCCCTGGACGACGTACTCGCCATCGACACCTGGGCCCGTCAGGCGGTGCAGGAAGCTGCAGCCCAAACAGTGGGATCACCCGTGTGAAGAACACCGGTGTGATCGCCCATCACCTGCTGCTCTGCGCCACCCCCAGCAAGGCCCTCTGCTGCCCCGATCCCAGCCTTGGCCTGGCCAGCTGGGAAACGCTGAAGCGCCTGGTGCGGGAGCTAGGCCTCGAGAAGCCGGATCGCCCAGGCGGTGTGGTGCTGCGCACCAAGGCCGACTGCCTGCGCATCTGTGCGGCGGGCCCGGTGCTGCTGATCTGGCCGGAGGGGATCGTCTACGGCGGTGTCACGGCGGAGCGGATCGAGCGGATCGTGCACGAGCACGTGATTGGCGGCCATCCGATCGAGCCCTGGATCGTGCAACGGCTGCCGTTTCAAGGCTTTTCCCAACCACTAGAACCCCAACCACCAGCGACCTAGGCCACCAGAGCGCTGAGCCACTGGACAGCCACTGCATCACTCCAGGAGCCCAGCGGCCCATCCCCCACCCCGTGGAAACCGTTGTGGCCGCCCTTGGCTGGGATGCAAACCTCCAGGCCCCTTTGGTTCGCCCCATTCACCCCAGGACCCAGCCCTGATACGAGCTGGTGGAGGGCATCCACGGGTACCCAGGGGTCGTCGGCGGCATGCAACAGCAACAGCGGCGCCCGGGTGGGCGATTGGTTGTTCAGCAGGCTGGCCAACGGACTGGCCCCGGCGTAGTAGTGCTCCACCGAGCCATAGCCCCAGCGGGGCGCGGTGATCGCCGCATCGAAGGCCCGAATCGTTGTTGGCCCGCCCCCCAGCAGCAGGGCCTGGCGCTCCTGGCTGGTCACGCCAAAGGGATCGGCGAGGGTTTGGTCCACCAGGCGTTTCAGCAACCAGCGTTGGTAGACCCAATTGCGGGGCCGCCCAATGGCCTGGGAGCAGGCCGCGAGGTCCAGGGGGCTGCTCGCCGTGACCAGGCCATCGAGGGCCTGGGGTTCCTCGCGCAACAGGTTGAGCAGCATCGTGCCCCCGAGGGACAGACCCACCCCAAAGAGCGGCAGGGAGCCGGCCATGGCCCGCGCCTTCGCCACCACCGGCAGCAAATCGGCATTGCAGCTGGCCGCGTAGGTGCCGGCCGCCAGGGCCCGACCTGGCCCGGCACCCCGCAAATTGAGGCGCAGCACCGCAAAACCGGCCCGTTGCAGGCTGAGGGCTTGGCGCCGCACCCCCTCCCGACCACTGCTGCCGCCGAGGCCATGCACCACCATCACCAGGCCCTTGGCCGGGCCGGTAGTGGGCGGATCATGCAGCGCCACGAGACGTCCTCCCCGGCAAGACACCCCTGGCCCCACCCCAGGCCCAGTCCCCGACCCAGGCCCCGCGGAGACCGGCTCGAGATCAATGGTGATCGGTTCGCCCCGATCGGCGGGCAGGGGCAGCGGGCGGATCGTGTCCCGCAGGGTTTGCAGATCGGGCCCGAGCCAGGGCCAGCGCTCCTGAAACGAGGCTGCAGAGCGCACCATCGCCACCGATTCAAACCCCCTCGCTAGCCAGCCACCCTCGCACCCCTGGCTGGTCACAATGGGGGGATGGCTCCCCCCTCCTTTGACCTCGGCTTGGGTCCAGCCAAGCGCCAGGCGCTACCGGCGCTGCGGTTGCAACCCAGACAGTGGCAGAGCCAATTGGTCCAGCTGTTGCGGGCGCGCCTGGGCCAACAAGCCGCCGATGGGATAAGCCGCGCTGGGCAGGGGGCCGATGTGCTGATCCATGCCGGCCCGGGGGCTGGCAAAACCCTGGGGGCCCTGTTCAGCTTCCACAAACTGCACCAAGAACAGCGGCTGGATCGCTTTGTGGTGTTCTGCCACCGCAGCTCGATTGCCAACCAATGGCACCAGGCCGCCGAGCGCCTCGGCCTGCGCCTGCTCCCCTGGGATCCGGAGCTGGGCCTGGGGGCCCTCTCCAACAGCGACGACTGGCACGGCCTGCTGCTCAGCTACCAGAGCGCTGGTCGCCATCGCCAACGGCTGCAGCAGGAACTGCCCGAGGCAGGGATTGGCCGTTGGATGGCCATTGCCGATGAGGTGCACCACCTGGGCCTGGACCCCGACGAACCGGAAGCCGCTGCCTGGGGCCATGCCTTCAGCCACCTCACCGCAGGCGCCCAGCTGCGCCTAGGCCTCACCGGCACGCCATTTAGGGCCGACAACCTGGCCTTTTGCGCCGCCAGGCGGGTGAAGGTGCGCGAAGGCCAGCAGATCATTGAACGCATCGCCCCCGACCTGAGCGTCGAACCACGCCAGCTGATTGCCGCAGGGGATGTGCGCCCCCTCGAATTTCGCTTCCAGGATGGCTGGGTGGAACATGGCCGCCGCCACGAACCTGGCGACACCGAAACCTCCCCCCTCTCGGCGGAGAGCCGCGAAAGCTGGCGCTCCCGCAACCTGCGCCGGGCGATTCGCCTCGGCGACAGCAGCAGCATCGCCCTGCGGCTTCTGCTCAATGCCCGGCGGCGGCTTGAACGGGTTCGCAGCGTCCATCCCGAGGCTGGCGGACTGGTGATCGCCCGCGACATCGCCCATGCCCGCCAACTCACGGCCCTGCTCGCTGAAGAAGGCGATCGGGTGCAGCTGGTCCACTCCCAAGACCCCGATGCCGCCAACCGGCTGCTGGCCTTTCAAGCGGGGGAGGGCGATTGGCTGGTGAGCGTCGACATGTGCTCCGAGGGCTTCGACGCCCCGCGCCTACGGGTGGTGGCCTACCTCACCACCGTGGTGACCCGCAGTCGCTTTGTTCAGGCGATCACCCGCGCCGTGCGCATGGACAGCACCCGCTCCTCGATCGAAGCCATCCCCAGGGACGCCTCCTATGTCTTTGCACCGGCCGACCCCCTGCTGATCAGCTACGCCCGCAGCTGGTCCCTGAGCGAGCCCTACCTGGTGAGGCCCAAGGTGGTTGCCGCCGATACGGCCCTGGGCGGAGCTGGGGGAGCAGGCGGCCTTCCCCTGGAAGCGATCCAGGAACAACTTGGCGACGTCATCCGGATGGGTGGGCCTGAATTACCAGCATTTACGCGGCAGATTGCATAACGTTTCACTGCGGATTGCAGCGATTCCAGCAAACACAGTGCCGCAAATTTGCGACGTTGTGTCAACCGATACCCCCACACGGCCAACGGCCAGGCAGCGTGGATTCATCCAAGGGGGACACGGACAGATGGATGCTTCCGTCGAACGCCGACTCACCGTTGCTGTCAGCTGGGCCCTCGCCCGCGCAGCCACCCTCGACACCCTCGAGCATTTCGAGGAAAGCTATGCCCTCAACGAAGAGTTTCGGGAGTGGCTGCTGTGCCTGGAGGAACGCCCAGACCTCCTCGAAGCCACCGTGCTGATGGTTCCAAGCAACCTGAGCCGTAGCTCCAGGGTTGAAGGCGACGGTCTCCTGGAAATCTGAAGCCGAAAGAGATCCAAATCAGCCAGGAATTCAAGCCAGCCGGCACTCAAGCCAAATCCGAATACAACCTAAATAAAATCTAAAGAAACCCTAAATAAACTTCGAATTAAGCCCTGGTTAAGTTCAAGCCAAGGTCGCGAACGCTTGGGGCCATGCCGCGCCCAACCAGCCCCGCGCCCAGTCAGCCAGTCCAGTGCCGAACCGAGTCTCCAATCACCGAAGCCCCTCCCCTAGACTCAAGTCATAGTCAATCCGCTTAAGCCGTGACCGCAGGTCGTCCCGCCGTTGAAAACCTGGTCATCGTTGGCTCCGGCCCCGCCGGGTACACCGCGGCCATCTACGCCGCCCGGGCCAACCTCAACCCTCTGCTGATCACCGGATTCCAGGACGGGGGCATCCCTGGCGGTCAACTGATGACCACCACAGACGTGGAGAACTTCCCCGGCTTTCCAGACGGGGTGCTGGGGCCAGTTCTGATGGACAAGATGAAGGCCCAGGCCGTGCGCTGGGGCACCCACCTGGTGGAAGCCGATGCCGATGGCATCGACCTTTCGGCTCGACCCTTTCGAATCCAGGCCGACGGCGAGACCTTCCACGCCCAAGCCCTGATCATCGCCACCGGCGCCAGTGCCAACCGGCTGAACCTGCCCAGCGAGCAGCGGTTCTGGAGCAGGGGCATCAGTGCTTGCGCCATCTGCGATGGCGCCACACCCCAATTTCGGGGCGAGGAATTGGCGGTGGTGGGGGGCGGAGACTCCGCCTGCGAAGAGGCCGTGTATCTCACCAAGTACGGCAGCCGGGTGCACCTGATCGTGCGGGGCAGTCGCCTACGGGCCAGTGGCGCCATGGCCGACCGGGTGCTGGCCAACCCGAACATCACCGTGCATTGGAACCGCCAACTGGTGGATGTGACCGGTGACGACTGGCTTGGCAGCCTCAGCCTGCGGGATGCCACCGGCCCCGAAACGGCTGAGGCCACCGAAACCCTCAGCGTGCGGGGGCTCTTCTACGCGATTGGCCACACCCCCAACACCCACCTTGTTCAAGGCCAGCTCGAGCTCGATTCCCACGGCTACGTGGTGACCAAGCCCGGCAGGCCCGAAACCAGCCAGGAGGGGGTCTATGCCGCTGGCGACGTGGCCGATGCCGAATGGCGCCAGGGAATAACGGCGGCCGGTAGCGGTTGCCAGGCCGCCCTAGCGGCCGAACGCTGGCTCAGCCACCACGACCTGGCTGTCACCGTGAGCCACAACCCGGTGGACCCCAAGCCCAGCGGCGAACCCGTGGTCACCGCCGAAAGCGACGCCGAGAATTTCGAGGCCGATGGCCTCTGGCAGAAGGGCAGCTATGCCCTCCGCAAGCTGTATCACGACAGCCAAAGGCCCGTCTTGGTGGTGTACACCTCACCGAGCTGCGGCCCCTGCCATGTGCTGAAGCCCCAGCTGAAGCGGATCCTGGATGAATTGGGCGGTGCCGCCCAAGGGGTGGAGATCAACATCGAAGCCGATCCCGAGATTGCCCAACAGGCAGGTGTCACAGGCACACCCACGGTTCAGCTGTTCTTCAAGAAAGAGCTCAAACAGACCTTCCGCGGCGTCAAGCAACGCAGCGAATTCAAAGCAGCTATTGAAGAGCTACTAAACGCAAACCGCCTGGATTGAAGCCCTAGCGGCGGCGGGGACCACCCGGGCGGTTGCCGCCTGGGCGAGGACCGGCGGCGGCGTTGCGCTCCCGGTAGGTGATGCGACCGCGGGTGAGGTCATAGGGGCTGATCTCGACAAGCACCTTGTCGCCGGCCAGGAGTTTGATTCGAAACTTGGTGAGCTTGCCGGCTGCGCGGCACAGGCACTGGTGACCGGCTGGCTGCTCCAGGGTGACCAGGTAAAACCCGTTCCCCTGCTCCTTTTCGATCACACCGGAAGTCTCAATCATGCAGCTGGGCGCTCAGAAGGATCAATCGCTTCTTCCACCTTAATTGCCGCCGGCCGGGGGATAGGGTCGCAGCGTTGGTCCCCGGACCGCGCCCCCCAGCCATCCAACCCATGATCCTCCCTCCGATTGCCTTGGATCTGGGACTGCTGCTCATCTCCATCGGCGCGGTCAACCTTTGGAAAGCCCGCAAATCCTGAAGAGGGCTTCTGACCACCCTGCTCTTCCACAAGCCCTACGGGGTGCTGAGCCAGTTCACGCCGGAAGCGGGCAGCCGCTGGCGATGCCTGGCTGATTTCATCACGGTTCCTGAGGTTTATGCAGCCGGCCGCCTGGATGCCGACAGCGAAGGGCTGCTGCTACTCACCAGCAACGGCAGGTTGCAACAACGGCTCACCGACCCAGGCTTTGGCCATTGGCGCCGTTATTGGGCCCAGGTGGAAGGCGACGCGGCCAGCCAGCCCGAAGCGATCCGCCAACTCGAAACCGGCCTGCCAATCCAGGGGCACACAACCCTGCCGGCCCGAGTGTGCGTGATTGGCGAGCCCCAGATTCCTGATCGGGATCCACCGATTCGCCACAGGGCATCGATTCCCACCAGCTGGCTCCAGATCGAGCTGCGGGAAGGCCGCAACCGGCAAGTGCGGCGGATGACAGCGGCCGTGGGACTGCCGACCCTTCGGCTGGTGCGGGTCGCCATGGATTTGATGGATGGTGAGGCTCCCCTCAACCTCGATGGCCTCAGCCCAGGCACCTGGCGGCCCGTGAACGACGACGAAGACCAGCGGCTCCTGCGGCTGTTGCAGACGCCGGGGCGGGGTGGCCTGGCCGGCGGCGGGAAATCAGGCCGCAGAGGCGGTGGCGGATAGGGGGGCCTAGCAGACTTGGGGAGTGGCAAAGCGCAGGATGGTCAACGCCCTCGGGGCCCCACCATTCAAGCCATTGGTTGCGAATGGACCTACCACGGGATGGGTCATCAGGACGCCATATACCCACAACTGGGGTGACTACTGCGATCTGCAGCGCCTTAAGGCCAGTTCTACACTGGCCGGATGGAAGACATCAGTCCTGGGATGAGCTGCCTCCTCGTGGAGGACCAGACACTGATGGCCGAATTGCTGCGAAGCATGCTGCAAACATCGCCCCAAGTTGGGGTGATACGCCTAGCCCAATCGGTCGAAGAGGCTTGCCGAATGATCGATCAGGTGCTGCCTGATCTTTTAATCCTTGATCTTGGCTTACCCGATGGTGATGGACAGCAGGTGGGGTTGCATCTGCTGAAGCGCCATCCCGCGCCAAAGATCATTTTGCTCTCCGCCCAGCTCCACGATTTCCAGTGCGACCCATGCCTGCTACCCCATATCCACGCAAGTGTCGATAAAACATCCGCCTACAAAGAGCTGTTGTTGGCCCTCAACACCCTCAATCCAGGCCTGAACAACAGTGCTGTAGAAGAAAGTATCCAAGGACGCATTAGCACCTTGAGCATTCGGGAACTGGATGTCTTCCTCTTGATCGGTCAAGGCAAGAGCACTCGGGAGATCGCAACGGTATTGATC